>JAGPCN010000244.1 GCA_018058035.1 Fuscovulum sp. | reverse complement strand
CGCAAGGCGAAGAACCCCGATTTCTACGCCAGCCTGGAATCCGCCTACGGCGTCCCCGCCGGGGTCCTGATCGCGATTCACGGGATGGAGACCGGCTTCGGCGGCTTCATGGGTGACACCAATGTCGTCTCGGCCATTGCGACCCTGACCTACGATTGCCGCCGCTCCGACTTTTTCCGCCCGCATCTGATCGGCGCCTTGAAGATGGTCGACGCGGGCATGATCTCGATGAAGACCGTGGGCGCCAAGCATGGCGAGCTGGGGCATACCCAGTTCCTGCCCGGCAACGCCTATGCCTATGGGGTGGACGGCAACGGCGACGGCAAGGTCGACCTCTACAACCAGGCCGACGCGCTGGCGACCACCGCCAACTACCTGCGCAAGAAGGGCTGGAAGCCCGGCAAAGGCTATCAGGAAGGCGAGCCGAACTTTGCCGTGATCCATGAATGGAACGCCGCCAAGGTCTATCAGCAGGCCATCGCCATCATGGGCGCCAGGATCGACGGCTGACCCCTTGCACCCACCCGCGCGCCCGGCTAGGACGCAGCGCAGTGGCCCGTTCGTCTATCGGTTAGGACACCTGGTTTTCAACCAGGTAAGAGGGGTTCGACTCCCCTACGGGCTGCCACTTCCCTTCCCCATGCCAACGGTCCTGTGACTGGCATTTCCTCCGGTTATCGGCTTCATGGTTTCCAGACCCCGACCCCCGGAGCCCCCATGCTGCGCAGCCTTGCCGCCCTTCTCCTCCTGACCGCCGCCGCTTCTGCCGACACCGCCGATGGCGAAGCCCTGAAAGCGATGACCTGGGACCAGATCACCGAGGAAGCCCGTGGTGGCACGGTGAACTGGTTCATGTGGGGCGGGGCCGACACCATCAACGCCTATGTCTCGGGCTATATCGCCGACCGGCTGAAGGCCGAGTATGACATCACGCTGAACCGCGTGCCGATCACCGATGCCGCCGACATCGTGAACCAGATCCTGTCCGAGAAAGAGGCCGGCGTGACCGACACCGGCGCGGTCGACCTCCTCTGGATCAACGGCGAGAACTTCCGCGCGATGAAACAGGGCGACCTTGCCTTCTGCGGCTACACCGGCCTTCTGCCGAACGACGCGCTGGTGAACTGGCAGAACCCGGCCATCGCCAATGACTTCGGCGTCCCCGTCGACGGCTGCGAGTTGCCCTGGAACACCGTGCAGTTTGCCTTCGCGACCGACAGCGCCAAGGTCGCCGAACCGCCCGCCGACATGGCCGGCCTCATCGCCTGGATCAAGGCCAACCCCGGCCGCTTCACCTATCCCGCCCCGCCCGACTTCACCGGAAGCGCCTTCCTGCGCCATGTCTTCATCCATGCCGCAGGCGGACCCGATGCCCTGCTTGGCCCCTTCGACCAGGCCAAGTTCGACGCGACCGCCGCGAAGACCTGGGCGATCCTGAACGAGATCGAGCCCTTCCTCTGGCGCGAGGGGGCCACCTATCCCACCACCGTCACCCAGTTGAACGAGCTGTTCGCCAATGGCGAGGTGGCCTTCACCTTCAACTACGACCCCGCCCAGTTCGGCCTGGCGGTCGATGCCGGGACCTATCCCGCGACCACCCGGTCCTTCGGCCTTGCGGACGGGACCATCGGCAACACCAATTACACGCTGATCCCCTTCAACGCGCCCGACAAGGCCGCCGCAATGGTGGTGCAGAACCTGCTTCTGTCCGGCGAGGCGCAGCTGGAAAAGGCGAAGACCGAGGTCTGGGGCGCCGCCCCCGCCATCGAGATCAGCCGCACCGCGCCCGAGGTCCAGTCCGGTTTCGCCGCGATCACGGCCCACCCTTCCGTCATCCCCGCCGCCGAGTTGGCAAAGGCCGCCCTGCCGGAACTGCAAGCCGACTGGCTGACCGCCATCGAAAAGGGCTGGGCGGCAAACGTCGGCAACTGACCCACTGCTCCTCGTTCGTCTGCGCCTCCTCCTCGCCATGGCAGGGCGCGGACCTCAGCGAGGAGGAACGCAGGTCCCGACGAGCGGCCCCCGCTTGCCCGTCACGCCGCCTTCGCGCAAGCTTTGCCTGACCGCAGGGAACCGACGTGACCGACCGCATCCGCCTCGCCCTCCTCCTCGCCCCTGCCCTCACCGTCCTCGGCGGGCTGTTCCTCACCGGCCTCGGCCTGACGGTTTTGCGTTCGCTTCACTACGCGCCCGCCCTCGGCCAGACCCGGCCCGATCTTTCCGCCTATGCCACGGTCCTCTCCTCCCCCGGCTTTCTGCAATCCCTCGCCCTCTCGCTCTGGATCGCCACCGCCTCCACCCTGATCGCCGCCGCCCTGGCACTTGCTTCAGCACTTCTCCTCCGCCAGACCTTCCCCGGTCGCGCGCTGATCAGCTTCCTCGTCCAGCTGAACCTGACGATCCCCCATATCGTCGGCGCCATCGGCATGCTTTACCTCGTCTCGCAATCCGGCAGCTTCGCCCGCCTCGCCTTTGCCGCCGGTCTCATTTCCGGCCCGCAGGACTTTCCCATTCTCACCCATGACCCTTTCGCCATCGGCATCATCCTGCTTTACGTCTGGAAGGAGCTGCCCTTCATCACTCTCATCCTGCTCGCCAATCTGCAAACCCTGGGCGAAGATCACGAGGCCACCGCCCGCAGTCTGGGCGCGACCCGCTGGCAGGCGTTTCGCCATGTCCTCTTGCCGATGCTGATGCCCGGCCTTGCCGCCGCCTCGGCGCTGGTCTTCGCCTTCGCCTTCGGCGCCTATGAAGTGCCGCTGGTCCTCGGTGCCCATGCCCCGAAGGCGCTGCCGGTCCTTGCCTGGCAGGCCTGGACCGACACCGATCTGGCAACCCGCCCCGAGGCCATGGCGATGGCCGTGATCATCGCGCTGATCGGCCTTGCGACCCTTCTGCTCTACGCCCGCTTCCTGCGCCTGGGGGCCGATGATGTCCGCTAGCTGGCGTCTCCTCGCAGGCCTCGCCCTGGCGGTCCTCCTGATCCTGCCCGTCCTGCCGCTGGTCGTCTGGTCCTTCGCCCATGGTTGGCGTTTCCCCGAGCTTTTGCCGCAGGCCTGGTCCGGCAAGGCCTGGTCCCATGCTCTGTCGCCCGGCTCCGGGGTGCTGTCCAGCTTCGCCACCACCTCTCTGATCGCCGCCGTCACCACCGCCCTGTCCGCCCTGATCGGCATCCCCGCCGGGCGCGCCCTTGGCCTCCACCGCTTCCGCGGCAAGGCGCTCGTCACCCTCCTGCTTCTTGCCCCTGCCATCCTGCCGGGCCTCGCCGTGGTCTTTGGTCTGCACGGCCTTTTTCTCCGGCTCGGCCTCACCGGCTCGATCCCCGGCGTGATCCTTGCCCATCTGATCCCCGTCCTGCCCTACATGACCCTGATCATGGCCGCCGTCTTCGCCCGCTTCGATCCCCGCTTCGAGGCTCAGGCCCGCAGCCTCGGCGCCACACCCTTCCAGACCTTCCGCACCGTCACCTTGCCCGCCATTCTTCCCGGCCTGCTCATCGCCGGGCTCTTCGCCTTCCTCGTTTCCTGGTCGCAATACCTTCTCACCTTCGCCATCGGGGGCGGACGGGTGCAGACCCTGCCGCTTCTCCTTTTCAGCTTCGCCAGCGCCGGCCGCAACGACATCACCGCCGCCGTGGCGCTGCTTTACATCCTGCCCGGCCTTCTGATCCTCGCTGTCACCGCCCGTCGGATCACCGGGCGCAACGTCGCGGTGGCAAAGGGGCTGCGACCATGACCAGCCTCACCCTGACCGGCCTGACCAAGGCCTATCCCGACGCAGGCCAGGCCGCCGTGCAGGACCTGAACCTGACGGTCGAAACCGGGTCGCTGACCGCCCTTCTCGGCCCCTCCGGCGCGGGCAAGACCACCGCGATGAAGCTGATCGCCGGGCTTCTGACCCTGGACGCGGGCGAGATCGCGCTGGACGGCCAGCCGATCACCGCCCTGCCCCCCGAACGGCGCGAGGTGGCGATGGTGTTCCAGAGCCCGCTGCTCTTTCCCCATCTGACCGTCGCGCAGAACGTGGGCTTCGGCCTTCGGATGCGCGGCCTGCCGCGCGCCGAAATCGCCGCGACGGTCGCCGCCATGCTCGACCGCGTCCGCCTGACCGGCCTGGGCGACCGCCGCCCCTCGCAGCTTTCCGGCGGCCAGCAGCAGCGCGCCGCCCTTGCCCGCGCGCTGATCCTGCGGCCCAGGGTCCTGCTTCTTGACGAGCCGCTCTCAAGCCTCGACCCCGCCCTGCGCGACGAGATGCGCCAGTTGATCCGCGAGCTACAGCGCGAAACCGGCATCACCACCCTGGTCATCACCCATGACCAGGCCGAGGCGGTGGCGCTTGCCGACCAGATCGCGCTCCTGCTCGACGGTCGGATTGTCCAGCACGATCACCCCGAGGCTTTCTATCGCCGCCCGGCCAGCGAAGCCGTCGCCCGCTTCTTCGGCGGGGTGAACTTCATTCCCGGCACCGCGCGGGACGGCCTGTTCCTTTCCGCCCTGGGGCCGCTGACCCTGCCGTCAGGCGCAGTCGCGGGCGACCGCATCCTGACCCTCCGCCCCGAGGCCCTGCGCCTGTCGCCCGAAGACCAGGGCCGCGACAACAGCCGCGCCGCCCGTGTGACCGCCGTCACCTTCCTCGGCACCCAGACCCGCGTCGCGCTGGACATCGAGTGCATTGCCCTGCAAGCCCTCATCCCCCCCGACGCGGGCCGCGCCCTGACACCCGGCGACCGGATCACCGTCGCCCTGCCGCCCGAGGCGCTCTGGCTTCTCCCGCCGCGCTGACCCCGCCTCCCGCAGGGCGCATGCGCAACCCGGCGCACATGTCCTACGCCCCCGGCGACGCCAACAGCACCGCACGCCCCCGCCCGGCATGCTTGGCGGCATAAAGCGCCCGGTCGGCGGCTGCCAGAATCTGTACCGGCCCCGGCGCGTCCATGTCGGAGGACCGCACGATGCCGATGCTGGCCGTGACCTGCGCGGTCTGGCCCTCGAACGCCATCGGCTGACTGATGCGCGCGATGATCCGTCCGGCGATGGCTTGCAGCGTCTGCGGGTCGTTGCGGCCGGCGATGATCACCACGAATTCGTCGCCGCCGACCCGCGCCGCGCAATCCTCGGCCCGCAGTTGCTCGCGCAGGATGCGACCCACCGTCTCCAGCACGAAATCGCCTGCGGCATGGCCCAGCGTGTCGTTCACCGCCTTGAAATAATCAAGGTCCATGTGCAGAAGCCCGAACCCCGCCCGCGCCGCACACATCCGCTCCAGCACCAGATCCGCCGCCCGGCGGTTGCGCAACCCGGTCAGCGGATCGGTCATCGCCTCTTCTTCCGCCGCCACCCGCGCGCCCTCCAGCCGCAGGTTCAGCCCCCGCAGCTCGCGCGTGACGGCGGCATTGGCCTCGGCCAGGTACAGCAGTTCCATCGCCAGGTCGGTCGCCGCGAAATCGGCATCGGTCAGCGCCAGCTCGCGCACCGCCGAGATCAGGTCGATCCCGAAGGACAGGTTCAACAGGATCCGCCCATCCCCCGGCAGACGCAGGCCCAGACCCCGCAGCCCGGCCTTGACGCCGTTGCGCGGCACCAGGCGAAAGCGGTTGCCGCCGCGCGCCAGCACATCCTCTACCGTCACCGCCCCGCCATGCGAGCGCACCTCGAACAGATCCTCGAACCGTGCGCCAGGCACCGCCGCGTCCCGCAGGACCTGCGCCAGCGTCGGCCCATAGCCCAAGGCCAGACCGTCGCGGTCCAGAAGCAGGTGCATCGGCATGAAGCGGGCCAGCGCCGCGCTGTCCATCTCGATCCGGTGGGCGGGAACCTCGGCCTGCATGCCCTAGCCCTCTGGCAGTGCGAGGTGAAAGTGTCGCGCTTCGGCGTGGCGCCGGTCAAGCACCGAAATCACCGTGCAGCCGTCCTCGCCAGGCTGGATCAGGCAGAGCGCCCCGAAGTCATCCGCCATCGCCGTCAACAGCCCGACGAGCACCCGCTGCAATCCGCGCACCGGCGACCGGCAGCGCAACTCGAACCTGTCGGGGCCCACCTCGTCCAGCGTCAGGTCGGGCGCTTCGAAATGCGGCAGTGCCAGCCGCGCACGCCCGGGCAGTTCCTCCAGCGAATGCAGGAAATCGGCATAGCAGGTGCCGCCGAACCGCAGAAGCCTGCGCACCCCCTCCTGATCGGGGTTTGTCACCAGATAGGTGCCCACGTCTTCCCAGACCGTGTCGACCGACCGCCCCAGCACCCCGGCCACCATAAGCGCGATCCGGTCCGCCGTGCCGGGATCGTAGCGCAGCATCGGCTCGAACGTGGGGACGGTCAGGCCAGCCGTGCTGCAC
>JAGPCN010000024.1 GCA_018058035.1 Fuscovulum sp. | reverse complement strand
GTTGGAAACCAAGGGCGACCACCTTCAGAACCCGGATACCGACTACAAGCGCGAGGTCTGGACTTCCTGACCAAGAGCTTCTCGTGGGATCAGGCGGTTCCCGCAGGCCAACTGCAAATCGCAATGACGGGCGAAACAGTCGAATGCGCTTTGGTGCTGATGGAAGACGTGGCAACGCGCCTACCGGCCCTTATCGCCGGATGAAGCGACTGCGCCGGGAAAGGCTTCGGCCACAGAGCCTTCGTGCAACCCGGCGCAGAGATTCGTTGCTTGACACGAAAGGAGCGTCTTTATCCACCTTCACAAGGGCCAAAGGGTGGACGGAAAGGTGGATAGGAAAGAACTAAAGCCTTCTAACGGCTTGTTTCGTAAGTATTTTTTGGAGTTAAGTGGTGCCCAGAGCCGGAATCGAACCAGCGACACGCGGATTTTCAATCCGCTGCTCTACCAACTGAGCTATCTGGGCACCGTTGGGTGGGCGGGTGATACCCAAGGGCACGGGGGCTGTCCAGAGGGAAAACGCCCTATTGCGGCCTTTGCGGCGGAGGCGCGGGGGGTTCGGCCAGGGGATCGTCCTCGGGCGTGCCGGCGATGCGGTAGCCCTCGCCCAGCCAGCGGGCCAGGTCGACATCGGCGCAGCGGCGCGAGCAGAACGGGCGGACCGCCGTTTCGGTCGGCTTGCCGCAGATCGGGCAGGTCATTGCCAGCCCTCGCCGACAAGATCTGCCAGCGCCAGCCGGTCGCGCCGCCGGGTCAGCTCGTACAGGCCCAAGGGTGTCCAGCCCGACAGGTTCGCCTCGCCCTCGGGTTTGAAGGCGGCCTTGATCACCTGGTCCAGGATGTGGCGGTCGCGCTTGGGGCTGGGGGCGAAGTCGATCACCACCTGCCCGCCCAGGCCGCGCAGCCGCAACTGGCGCGGCAGTTCGCGGGCGGCGGCGACATTGGCCTTCAGGCTGGCGGCGGGCGAGGTGTCGGGGCCGGTGTTCACGTCCACCGCCACCAGGGCGCGGGTCGGCTCGATCCAGACCGAAGCGCCGCCGGGCAGGTCGACCCGCGGCGCCAGCAGCGCCTCGATCGCCTCGGCCAGGCCATGGTCGGCAAAGCCGCCGTCCTCGACCACTTCGTCGGGGGCGGGGTCCAGCCAGTCGCGCCAAGCCAGGTCATGGGCCGAGGCGCCATCGACCAGCAGTTCGGGGCCGCCGTCCAGGTCGGCGGTGACGGCCTCGGCCAGGTCGCGCATCGCGGCGATGTCCTCGGCCACGGCGTCGGGCTCGGCGCCGTCGCAGGCCGACCGCAGGATCAGGCCGAGGTCTTCGCCCGCGCCCGCCATTCCGGCGGCGGCCAGCGACTCCAGGTCCTGGCGGGTGGCAGCGTCGCGGATGCGGCGGCTGACGTTCAGCCCCGGCGCCCCGGGCGTCGCAATGGCGTAGCGCGACTTGAAAAGAAGCCGCGTGGTCACGGGCAGCGCCTTGCCAGGCTCGGCCGGGCCGGTGACCTGCACGATCACCCGCTGCCCGGGCGCAAGCCCCGCGGTCTGGCGCAGAAAGCCGGTGCCGCCGGGCAGCTTGACGAACATGCCACCCAGGCCCTTGACCGGGCGGTCGGCCACGGCGCGGAAGATCGCACCGGGCAGCGGCGCGTCACCCTCGGGGTCGATCGCCAGCTCCTCCAGCCGGCCATCCACCATCAACGCCGCCGCCGGGCGGTCGCCGATGCGGTCCAAGAGCAGGACGCGGCCCTTCATGACAGTCTCCAGACCGGATAGCCCGCGGCCGCCAGCAGGGCCGCGGTTTCCGCCACCGGCAGGCCCATGATGCCGCTGTAGCTGCCCTGAATCCAGGGGATCAGCGCGCCGGCCAGGCCCTGGATGCCATAACCGCCGGCCTTGCCCTGCCATTCGCCGCTGGCGAGATAGGCGTTCATCTCGGCATCCGAAAGCCGTTTCATCCGGACCACGCTGACGCTTTCGCGCTGCCACAGCCGGTCGCCCCGGCGCACCGCGACGGCGGTGATCACCTCGTGCCGGCGACCGCCCAGCAGCGCCAGGAAGGCCGCCGCCTGAGCGGCATCCTCGGGCTTGCCCAGGATGCGCCGGCCCAGGGCCACCGTGGTATCGGCGCACAGCACCACGTCATCGGGGCCGGCGGCCACCGCGCGCGCCTTTTCGGCGGCAAGGCGCGCCGCATAGGGGCGCGGCAACTCGCCCTTGCGGGGGTCTTCGTCGATGTCGGGGGGCAGGATGGCGTCCGGCGCCAGCCCCATCTGCGCCAGCAATTCCTTGCGGCGCGGGGAAGCAGAGCCCAGGATCAGCCGCAAGATCGGTTACTTGAAGCGATAGTTGATGCGGCCCTTGGACAGGTCGTAGGGCGTCATTTCGACCTGCACCTTGTCGCCGGCCAGAACGCGGATGCGGTTCTTGCGCATCTTGCCTGCCATCGTCGCGATCAGTTCATGGCCATTGTCGAGCTCGACCTTGAACGTCGCGTTGGGCAGGAGTTCCTTCACGACGCCGGGGAATTCGAGAATGTCTTCCTTGGCCATGGTCACTCCGAATGGGGGTTTGCCGGCGGCAGCCGCCGGCTATGGGCGCCGCATATGCGCCCAAACCAAAGGATTTTCAAGGGCAATTCGCAGGGGGCGGCAGTCCGTGCCCCCCGCTACAACAGGAAGTCGCCCGCCGTCACCGACGACACCGCGTAGAGCAGCAGCGAGAAATCGGCGACCGCGTCGCCGGTCGCGTCGGCATAGACCATGACCGAGGTGCCGACCGTCTTGAACCAGACCGCGTTCGCGGTGGCCGTGGTGCCGGCGAAGACGAAGGCATCGTTGGCCCCGGTGCGGCTGTCGGCGTCGATGGCGGCCAGCGAGATGTCGTCGATGCCCGAGACAAAGCCATAGACGTTGTCCCGGGTGCCGCCCTTGGCGGAATCGGTGATGGACGAGAATTCGACCACGTCGCGGACGTTCTCGAAGCCCAGGTACAGCAGGTCGCGACCCTGCCCACCGTTCAGCACGTCCGACCCGCCTTCGCCTGCCAGAGTGTCGGCCCCGAAACCGCCCTGAAGGGTGTCGTTGCCGATGCCGCCGGCCAGCGAATCGCCGCCGTTGCCGCCCTGCAGCAGATCGCGCCCGGCATCGCCCAGCAGGGTATCGTTGCCGCCATTGCCGACCAGGGTATCGTTGCCGTTCGCGCCGAAGGCGTAGTCGTCGAAGCCCACCATGGTCAGGCGGTCGTTCCCGGCCAGCATCGCGCGCAACAGGGCCAGATCGTCGGCGATCGAGGCCGTGATTGCCGCCTTGTAGAACGACACCGCCGATACGCTGGTGCCCAGCAGCGCGATGTAATTCGTGCCGCCTATGTCTTCGATCACGCCGGAAAAGCCGGTCACGGTGCCCGCCGAGGGGATGCCCTGCACGTCCATGACCACGTTCTCGCCACCAACGACCATGCTGCCCGTCGCGGTTGCAGGGCTGGCGCCGCCAACCCACCAGGCCGCGACGTCGCTGGCCGTGTAGGTGCCGACCAGTCCCGGCAAGTCGGCGCCGGTCAGTGTCAGCCCGGCATTGTCGGAAAACAGGAACTGGTCGAATTCGGCGAAGGTCAGGTACAGGTCGAAGTCGCGGAAATCCAGCCAGCTATTGGTCAGCACCTGTGCCATCAACGACTCCTAACACCATGCTTTCGATGGCAGTAAGCTATCGAACTGCCGCCGGGGCCGCAAGCGGCACACGGCCGCGGCTCTACAGCGCCCGCAGCCAGAATTGCAGCGGCTTCATCGTCTCGGCGGTGTCGCCCAGGTCCTTCCAGGCGAACTCGGCGAAGACGCCCTCGAGCGGCCGGTAGCCCCGCCCCATCCAGAAGGCGTCGTTGGTGCGGAAGGTGGCGGGGCGCATCGGGTGGTCGTCGGGGCGCATGACGCTGCAAAAGGCAACGTGGGTGCGGCCCAGGGCCCGGGCATGGGCCTCGCGCAGGTCAAAGAAGCGGTGGCCCAGCCCGCGCCCGCGATAGGCGGGCAGCAGCACCGATTCCGCGCCGTAAAGGATGGTTTCGACCGGCAGGCCGATCTGCCGCAGCGGCCCGGCAAAGGCCTCGGCGTGGTCCTCCATCGGGGTCGAGGTCGAGGCGCCGACCAGCCGGTCGCCGTGAAAGGCGCCCACCAGCAGGGCGCCGGGGCTGTCGCGGTAGGTCCGAAGGTACTCGCGTTCGTAATCCAGAGAGCCGTCGTAAAGATAGGGCCAGTCGCGGAACACCGCGATGCGCAAGCTGGCCACGCCATCCAGTGCGGCCTCCAGGTCGGGGCCGGTCAACGCCCGGACGGTGACCCCGTCGATCACCGCGACACCTGCGCGACCCAGTCGTTCAGGTTGTAGAAGGTGGTGATGCGGGCGATCCTGCCGCCCCTGACCTCGAAGAAGCCGCCCGCCGGCAGCACATAGCGCTGGCCCCGCGCCTCTGGCAGGCCCGGGTCGGTCTTGAGGTATTCGCCATGCACCACGAATTCCGCCGCGCCGCGGCTGCCATCGTCGTTCGCAAACACCACCATGTCCTTCAGTTGCTCGCGGTAGCTGACGCCCATGTGGCCGCAGAATTCGGCGAACTTCGCGCGGCCGATCCGATGCGCGCCCTCGTTCACCCGATGCTCGATGTCGTCGGTCAGGCACTCCAGCATGCCGGCCGCGTCACCGGCGTTGAAGGCATCGTAGTAGCGCTGGATCAGGGCAATCGTTTCGGCGCGGCTCATCGGTCTCTCCCTTGCTTGGGCCGGAACCTACGCGCCCTTGCGCCCCCCGCCAAGACGGCAGGGGACGCAATTGCGGCCCAAAGCGACCTTACAGCGCCGCCGCGACCGTTTCGGCCATTGGCGTGGTCGGGCGCCCGATCAGCCGGCTCAGCGTGCGGCTGTCGTCGAACAGCGCGCCCTGCGCGGCCTGCGCGTCGCTGTCGGCCAGCACGGCGGCGAAACCGGCCGGCAAGCCAAAGCCTTCCAGGGCCTTTGCATAGTCGGCCGCGAGCAGCGAGACATAGGCCACCGGCTTTCCCGCCGCCGCCGCGACCGCCGCCGCCAGATCATCCCCGGTATGGGCGCTGTCGCCGGCCAGTTCATAGACCTTGTCGGCATGGTCAGGCCCCAGAGCCGTGACTGCAATCGCCTCGGCATAATCCTTGCGCGCCGCCGAGGACACCAGACCCGTGCCCGCAGCCCCCAGGATCGCGCCATGCTGCACGGCCGCCGCCAGCGCCCCGGTGAAATTCTCGGTGTACCAGCCGTTGCGCAGCAAGGTGTGCGGAACGCCGCTTTCCTGCAGCGCGGCCTCGGTCGCCACATGGTCGGCGGCCAGGATCATCGGGTTCGCTTGCCCCCTCAGGATCGAGGTATAGACGATCCGGCCCACGCCCGCCGCCGATGCCGCGGCAATCACGGCGCGATGCTGCCCGGCGCGGTCCCCAAGGTCATTGCTGGAAATCAGCACCAGCACGTCCACGCCGGCCAGCGCGGCGGGGGTGGCGGCGGTGTAGTCGAAGGCGCGCACCGGCACGCCCAGGTCGGCGGCCCGGGCGGGATCGCGCGCCAGCGCGATGGGCACGGCCCCGCGCGCCTTCAGCGCGGCAATGGCCAGGCGGCCCAGGTGTCCGGTGGCCCCGGTGATGGCGATGGTGGTCATGGTCAGTCTCCTTTGGCTTGACCACTCCGACATACGCATTTACTTACGAAACGGAAGTACGCACCTTTTTGTAAGCATGTCACAGGACCGCACATGACCACCGCATCCGTCGCACAGGACCTGCTTGGCCATTGGCAGCGCGGCAACGTGCTGGCCGCCGATTGCCCCTCGCGCCCGATCCTGCAACACCTGACCAACCGCTGGGGCACGCTGGTCATGGTGGCGCTGGCCACCCGGCCCCATCGCTTTGCCGAGTTGCGCCGGGCGGTCGGGGGGGTCAGCGAACGGATGCTCAGCCAGACGCTGAAAGAGCTTGAGGGCGACGGCATGGTCCTGCGCACCGCGCATGAGGTGGTGCCGCCGCATGTCGATTACGAACTGACGGACCTGGGGCGGCAGGCGGCCGACCTTCTGGTGCCGCTGGTTGGCTGGATCGAACAGAACCTGCCCGCCCTCTTGACCGCGCGCCCGAAAGCGGCAGCCTAGCCCCCTTTGCCACGCAAGGGGCCCGCACGCCGTGACCAAGACCTACCTGTTCCTGCTGGCCGCCATCCTGGCCGAGATCATTGCCACCACCGCGCTGGCCCGGTCGGCCAGCTTTACCAGGCTGGGGCCCAGCCTGATCACCGTCGCCGGCTATGCCGTGGCGTTCTGGTGCCTGTCGTTTCCGTTGCGCGTGATGCCCACCGGCGTCGTCTATGCGATCTGGTCGGGCCTGGGCATCGTGCTGATCACCGCCGTCGCCTGGGTCTGGTACGGCCAGAAACTGGACCTGCCGGCCGTGCTGGGCCTGGCGCTGATCCTGGCGGGCGTGCTGGTGGTGAACCTGTTTTCCCGAACCGGGGTGCATTGAGCGACCGCGCCGCCCCGCCTCCGGTCAGCCCCCCTGCCCTGCCTGCGGCTCGGTCGGCGGTCCGAACCGCGCCAGCATCCGGTCGCGGATCTGGTCGCGGGCTTGGCGATAGGCGGCCAGCTTGGCCTCGCGCGTCTCGCCCAGGCAGGTGGGGTCCAGGATCGGCCAGTATTCCACCTCGAGGTGGTTCCTGCGCGTCAGGTCCAGAGCCTGGCGCTGGCTGGCCGGCGACAGCGCCACGATCAGGTCGAACTGGCTGAGGTCATCGCCCCATTCCTGCATCTCCTCGAACGACCGCGACCTGTGGCGCGACAGCTCGACCCCGATCTCGCGGCAGACGGCGATCGAAAAGCCGTCGACCTCCATGTCGTTCTTGACGCCCGCGGACTGTACATAGGCGCGCTGGCCGTAAAGCTTTTTCATCAGCCCCTCGGCCATGGGGGAACGGACGGCGTTGTGGTCGCAGCAGAACAGGACGGACTGCGGAAAGGCGGCCAACATCACCCCCAGTGCAGGACGCAGATCAGGGTGAACAGGCGCCGCGCGGTGTCGGTGTCGACCTCGGCCTTGCCCGTCAGGCGCTCCTGCAGGATCGAGGCGCCCTCGTTGTGGATGCCGCGCCGCGCCATGTCGATCGCCTCGATCTGGCTGGGCGGCAGTTTCTTGACCGCCTCGAAATAGCTTTCGCAGATCTGGAAGTAGTCCTTCACCACCTGCCGGAACGGCCCCAGCGAAAGGTGAAACTCTCCCACCTTCTCGCCGGCTTCGGTCGCGATGTCAAAGACCAGCCGGCCCTCGCGGATCGACAGCAGGACGCGATAGGGCCCATCGGGCACCGCCCGCCCGTCGCGCAAGGGCAGGCCAAAGCTGTTTTCCTCGAGCAGATCGAAGATCGCCACCCGGCGTTCCTGTTCGATCTCGGGCGTCGGCCGGGCCAACCCCTTCTCGTCGATCTCGATGTGGCAGATGCGGTTCGTCATGGGTCATTCCCGAAAGGCTTTCGCCCTCTTGCCCGTTCACGCCCTGCCGATCAAGGGCCAAGGCCCAAGCCAGGATGGGCAGATTGCCCATCCTACGGGGTGGCGTCAGCGGTTCAGCCGGTCAAGCCGGGCGCGCACGCTGAGGCCATGCGCCTGCAATCCCTCGGAGGCCGCCAGCGTCTCGGCCGCCGGGCCGATGGCCTTCAGCGCCTCGGGCGTCATCCGGGCCAGCGTGGTACGCTTCATGAAGTCGAGCACGTTGAGGCCGCTGGAGAACCGCGCCGAGCGCGCGGTGGGCAGCACATGGTTCGGGCCGCCGACATAGTCGCCGATGGCCTCGGGCGTCCAGGGGCCCAGGAAGATCGCCCCGGCGTGCAGGCAATCGGCGGCGACGGCCTCGGGGTCCTCGGTCAGGATCTCCAGGTGCTCGGGCGCGATGCGGTTCGACAGGGCGGCGGCCTCGGTCAGGTCGCGCACGGTGATGATGGCGCCGTTGGCGGCCCAGCTGGCCCCGGCGATGGCGCGGCGCGGCAGGGTGGCAAGGCGGGCCTCGACCGCGGCGGCGACGGCGCGGCCAAAGGCGGCATCGGGCGTCACCAGCAGGGCCTGGGCGCTTTCGTCATGTTCGGCCTGGCTGAGAAGGTCGATCGCCACCCAGTCCGGATCCTGCGCGCCATCGGCAATGACCAGCACTTCCGAAGGCCCTGCGATCATGTCGATGCCGACCCGGCCGAAGACCCGGCGCTTGGCGGCGGCGACATAGGCATTGCCCGGGCCGGTGATCTTGTCGACCGGGGCAATCGTTTCGGTCCCGTAGGCCAGCGCGGCAATGGCCTGCGCCCCGCCGATACGGTAGATCGTGTCGACCCCGGCCAGCTGCGCGGCCAGCAGGACCAGAGGATTGACCGCACCGCCCGGCGTGGGGCAGCAGATCACCAGCCGCCCGACCCCGGCAACCCGGGCCGGGATGGCGTTCATCAGCACCGACGACGGGTACGAGGCGGTGCCGCCGGGCACATACAGCCCCGCCGCGGCCACCGGCGTCCAGCGCCAGCCCAGGGTGGCACCGGCGTCGTCGGTCCAGCGCGCGTCCGCGGGCCGCTGACGCTCATGGTAGGACCGGATGCGGTCGGCGGCGAGTTCCAGCGCCGCGCGCTCGTCAGCGGGCACGCGGGCGATCTCGGCCGCGATCTCGGCCGCGGTGAAGGCCATCCGGTCGGGCGTCAGCTGCAGGCGGTCGAAACGCGCGGTCAGGTCGACCAGGGCTGCATCGCCGCGGGTCCGGACCTCGGCGATGATCGCGGCAACGGCGGCATCGACATCCTCGGCCTCCTCGCGCTTTTGCGACAGGAGGGCGGAGAAGGCAGCCTCAAAGCCGGGCTCGGTGGTATCAAGGAAAAGCGGCATCAGCAGGCCTCCGGCTAGGGTGCCCCGCAGATAGCCCCTGCCGCCGCCGCGGTAAACCCACCTGCCCCAAAGCAATCGCCGCCTTCGGCGAAGCCTTTCCTCTCGTCGTCGCGCTTGCGCGCTCCTCCTCGGCTGATGGGGGGCCAGCCCCCCAAACCCCCCGGGGTATTTTCCCCGGACTGAAGGGCATGGTCTTCATTCTGGCGAGAAATACCCCGGGGAGCTCGAGGGGCAGCGCCCCTCGTCAGGCGACATCGGCCACCCGGCGCAGCATCAGCCACAACGAAAAAGGCTTGCGGCGGCAGCCGCGCAATTGCTTCACCCGTGGTCGGGAGAGCGGCGGGAGGGGGCGAGGTAGGGCTTCGTCACATCCTCAAGCCGCAGGTCCAGGGCTTCGACGTCCAGCGCCACGGCGCCGTCGCCGGCCAGCACCAGGGTCAGGCGGCCGGTGCCTTCGGCCTCCGGCATCCAGGACAGCGACAGAAGTGACAGAACCTCGTCCTTGCGGCGCGGGTCGATGCCCAGGGCGCGCACGGCCTGCACGTCCTCGACCGTCAGCAGGCTGCGCACCCGCTCGAACGGGCGGCCCTGGCGGGCCGCCTCGTCGCGATCCTCCCAGCGGAAGCGGTTGACCAGCGCCACGAAGCGGCGGCGGCGGCGGTCCCAGTGCAGGTCGCCCGCCGTCAGGACTGCGTCCTGCACCAGCGCGGACAGCACCGGGACATCTTCGGCCACCTGGGCCATCAGCCTGAGCGGTGTCTCGCCGCCGTCGCGGAAACGTGCGTCTGCCATGGCGTGTCCTTCACTCGCCCCGGATGCGCTCGATCTGCGCGCCGCAGGCCGACAGCTTTTCCTCGACCCGCTCGTAGCCGCGGTCAAGGTGGTAGACCCGGCTCACCACCGTCTCGCCTTCAGCCGCCAGGGCGGCCAGGATCAGGCTGACCGAGGCGCGCAGGTCGGTTGCCATCACGCGCGCGCCCTTCAGCCTGTCGACCCCGGTCACCGTGGCCGTGCCGCCGTGCACGTCGATCCTGGCGCCCATCCGAATCAGTTCCGGCGCATGCATGAAGCGGTTCTCGAAGATCTTTTCCTCCAGCACCGACACGCCCTCGGCGGTGCATAGAAGCGCCATCATCTGGGCCTGCAGATCGGTCGGAAAGCCCGGGAAAGGTTCGGTGACCACGTTCACGGCGCTGACCCGGCCATTCTTGCGGCTGACCTTCAGGCCACGGTCGGTTTCGGTCACCGAGACGCCAGCTGCGTCCAGTTTCTCGGCGAAGGCGCCGACCAGGTCCAGCCGGCCGCCCAAGCATTCGATCTCGCCACCGGCAATCGCCGGCACCAGCATGTAGGTGCCCAGTTCGATCCGGTCGGTCACCACCGGATGGGTGGCGCCGTGCAGGCGGTCAACGCCCTGGATGGTGATCGTCGAGGTGCCCTCGCCGTCGATCTGGGCGCCCATCTTGCGCAGGCAGCGGGCCAGGTCGACGATCTCGGGCTCGCGCGCGGCGTTCTTCAGCACGGTCGTGCCGCGGGCCAGCGTGGCCGCCATCAGCGCATTCTCGGTTGCGCCGACCGAGACGAAGGGAAACTCGACCACGGCGCCCTTCAGCCGGCCGCCGGGGGCCTTGGCATGGACATAGCCGTCGCGCAGGTCCAGTTCGGCGCCCATCGCCTCCAGCGCCTTGAGGTGCAGGTCGACGGGCCGCGCGCCGATGGCGCAGCCGCCGGGCAGCGAGACCACCGCATGCCCGTCGCGCGCCAGCATCGGCCCCAGCACCAGGATCGAGGCGCGCATCTTGCGGACGATGTCGTAGTCGGCGGTGTGGTTGCCGATGTCGTGCGACGACATCGCCAGCACCAGCCCGTCCTGCAGGCTGGCCACCTCGGCGCCCAGCGATTCCAGAAGCTGCGTCATGGTGCGGATGTCCGACAGCCGCGGCGCATTGGTCAGCGTCAGCGGCTCTTCCGACAGAAGGGTCGCGGGCATCAGCGTCAGGCAGGCGTTCTTGGCGCCCGCGATGGGGATCACCCCGTTCAGCGCCCCATTGCCCCGCACCAGTATCGAATCCATGCCTGCCTCACTCGTCCTTGTCGTTGCTGTCCGGCGCCCCGCCCTCGGCGCGCGCCCTGGCTTGCGCCTTGCGGCGGGCCATGTTGGCCTTCAGCGCGGCCTTCAGCCGGTCGTCCCGCCTGGCCTGCCCGGCGGGCTTGCGGTCGTTCGGGGGCTTTTCGGGGTCTTCGCGGTCGCGCATCGCCGTTCCCATACCCCAGCCTGCCAAGGCGGTCCAGTCCGGGGCGAAAAGGGGGTTGCGCCTTCGGCGGCCTTCGTCTATCTCCGCCGCCACCAACGGCGCTGCAGTAGCTCAGTGGTAGAGCACTCCCTTGGTAAGGGAGAGGTCGAGAGTTCAATCCTCTCTTGCAGCACCATATTTCCCCCCCTGCCCTGTCCACTCTGCGCGTTCCCGTCCGGGCGGGTTCGGCTGCGTGATGTTGGCCGCGCGGGGGCTGGAGTTGCCGGTCAGCGGCCCAGGATCTGGCGGATGATCTGGGCGCGGACCTCGGCGGTGGGTTCGCGCATGCGCCACTGGATCAGGTCGTATTCGAACCCCAGCCCGCCGGGCGTCAGGCGGGCACTGTCGGGCACGGCGCCATAGAACAGCTGCGCCCGTGCCAGGTTGCGGAAGAACGGCGAGGCCGGGTCGCGCGTCGCCCGGGTGGTGAACAGCTTGGCGGCCTCGCGGTAGTCGCCCAGCTGTTCGGGGCGCAGCGTTCCCAGGCGCCGGGCGATCTCGGGGTCGATGCCGGGATAGAGTTTCACCGGATCCGACAGCGCCTCGGCCGTGGGGGTGCCGGCCACGCCGGGCTGCGCCAGGAAGCCGGCCCGTTCCGCCCCCGGCAGGCCGTTGCGGCCAAAGCCCTGGACCGAGATGTCAGCGATGTCGTCGGGATGCGGGCGCGGCATCTCGATGCGCAGGATCACGCCCTCCGGTCCGGCGTAGTGCGCAGCCCCCAGCCGGTCCTCGAAGAGGTACAGCCCGGCGCCCAGGTCGTGCTCGCCGGGCGACAGGGTAAAGCCCTGGCGCGAATCGGCCATGCTGTGCGCCATCGCGGTCGCTCCTGGCCGGGGCGAGCCGTGAAACAGCACCAGCGGCGGGGCCAGGTTGGCCGAGGCGACGCGGATCTGGCTGGCGATCATCACGAAGGCCCAGGTGGCCGGCCCGGTCGGATCGGCGCGGAAGCCCTCGATCCAGCGGTAGCGGGAGCGCAGCAGCATCAGCTGCGCCAGGATCGCGGGGGCGGGCAGGTTCACGCTGTCGCCCGCCGCGATGATGGCGCGGGCGGCGGCCAGCGCCTCGGGCAGGCGGGCGGCCTTGGCGGCGGCGTTGCGGCGGGTCGGCAGGCGGGGGTCGTCGGCGGTGCGCAGGCTGCCCTGGCCCACCGGCCGGGGCGGCCGGGCCGGCGTGGGCGGCGGCGTCCGGGCCAGGTCTTCGCCGATCCTTGTGCCGGTCGCCTCGGCCCGGGCCGAGACCGGCCCGACCGGCGCGGGGTGCGCACGCGGCGTCACCGGCACGACCCGCGGGCCGCCGACGCCGCCGGCGGGCGGCACCGGTTCCAGCCGATAGGCGGGGCGGCCGTTCGGCGGCACCTGGCCGGTGCGCAGGTTGGTCGTCGGGATCGCGCGCGAGACCGGCGTGGGGTCGATGTCGGTCATCGGCGCCAGCCCGCGCGGCAGGCCGGGCGTCTCGACCCGGCCGCCGTTGGCCGCGATCAGCGGATAGCCGCGTTCCTGGTTCGGCGTCAGCGGCGCGCGCGGGGTGGTCTTGGCATCCAGGATCTGCAAGCCGCCGGTGGCGCGATCGCGGGCCAGGGTGTCGGCGCGCACCCGGTAAGGCGCATAGATCGGGCGGCCCAGCTCGTCCCAGCCGGTGATCGGGCGGATGTAGACCTGCGTGGCGATGGTGTCGAAGCGTTCGGCGGCCTCGCCCACGCCTTCGTCCAGGTAGCGGGTGAACAGGTCCTCGTTGGTGCCACCGAAGACGCGGTTGTTTTCCAGGGTCATCACCGCGTTGGTGTGCCGTTCGGTCCGGCTGGGGTAATCGGGGATGCGGGCGTTCTGCGACCGGCCGGTGGGGACCATGGCGCCGTTTCCGGCGGTGGTCTCGGAGAAATCCTCGGCGATCTCGTCGGCGGTGGACCGGCGCGGCGGCTCCAGCTCGGGCAGGCGGGCGGGCGGTTCGGGCGTGGCGCTGAACTCGGGCGCGGCGCGGCGCGGCCTGCCGGGGGGCAACCGTTCCACCGGCGGCATGTCGCGCGGCGGGGCATAGCCCGTGCCTGCATCGTCGGCATGGACCGAGGCGCCGCGCGGCAGATCGGCCGGATCGCCGGGCAGGTCCAGCAGGTCGGCGCTGCCGATCGCGGTGCGGCTGGCGATCATGAAGAACTGCCAGCGGCCCGGCCCCAGCGGCCGGACCTCGAAGGTCTCGATCCAGCGGTAATGCGTCTTCAGCGCCATCAGCTGCGCCATGATCGCGGGCAGCGGCGTGTTCAGCCGGTCGTTCAGGCCGACGATGGAATGCGCCGCGGTGATCGCGCCGGCCAGCTGGCCCGCCTTGGCGTCCAGGTCGGCGCGCGGCGGATGGCCGGCGGGATCGGCGCGCAGGCTGCCGTCGGGCTGCTGGCCAACCCGCGTCGGCGGGGCGTTGGCGGCATCGGCCACCACGTCGTCGGCGATCTGGCGGGCGCGGCGGGTGTCGCCCAGCTCGCGCGCCGGGCCCGACAGGTTGCGCGCCGCCGGATCGGTAAAGCGCATGTCGGTCGCGGCGGTGTAGTCGGCCAGGGTGTGCGGGTCCATGTCCGGCACCTTGTAGTCGATGCTCAGGTCGCGGACGTTCGGCCCCGCCAGCGGCGCGGGGCTGGCCTCGAAGGGATAGTCCAGCACCTCGGGGTGGCCCTGCACGCCGCCGATGCCTTCGGGCACCTGGTCGCCCTTGGCCGCCCCGACCGAGCGGTGGCGGCCTTCGTGCACATAAGGACGACCATCGGGGCTGAGGGCGGCGCGCGCCTCGTCGGTCTGGTTGCGGCCGGGCTGCGCGGTCGAATAGGTGCGCGCGTCGCGGCTGTCGAACCGGATGCGGCGGCTGCCGTCGGGCATTTCGTAGACCACATGGGTCGGCCCGTCCGACACCACCCGCGCCCCCGGCGGCGGGGTGCGCCAGGCGTCGGGGTCGGCGGCGCGCGGCGCCGGCGGCTCGGGCGCGGCATGGACGCTGTAGTGGCGGTCGACCGGGGTCTGCGGGCTGGCGACCATGCCGATGAAATAGACGCCCGGCCCCGACAGCGGCCGAACGGTGAAATGGTCGATCCAGCGGAAGCGGCCCTTCAGCGCCAGAAGCGCGCCCATGACGATGGGGATGGGCTGGTCGATCGCGTCGTTGATCTCGGCGATCTGGCGGGCGGCGGCGATCGCCACCGGGAATTCGGCGGCGCGGCGGGCCTCGTCGCGGATCGTCGGCGGCGCGTCCGAGGCGGTGCGGCGCGAGCCGTCCGCGGCCTCGTCCAGCACCGCGGGCGGGTGGCCGGCGGCATCGTCGATGGCCTCGCGCGCGGCGCGGTCGGCCTGCGCCTCGACCGCGTCATCGGCGGCGCGGGCTGCGGGCAGGTCGTCGGCGGCGCGGGCGGCGGGCACGTCGTCGGCGGCGCGGGCGGCGGGCAGGTCATCGGCCACGCGCGCCGGGCCGGCGGGCACGTCGTCGGCCAGCCGGGCCGGGCCGGCGGGCAGGTCGGAGGCCGTGCGCGGCAGCGCGGCGGGCAGGTCGTCGGCGCCGCGCGCCACGCCTTCGGCGGCATCGTCGGCCAGGCCCATCACGCCATGCCCCGCGGCGTCCGGCGTGCCGCGGCGGGCGATGTCGGCGGCGCGGCCGATCTCGTCGCCAAAGTGGAACAGCCAGTCGGCCGCGCCCCGCACCCGGCCCAGCACATTGTCCAGGAAGCGGAATTTCGACAGGAACCCGCTGGCCGCATCCAGCCCGCCCATGACCGGGCGGCGCAGCTTGCCCAGGCCCTTGCCCAGCACGCCCAGGATCGCGCCGCCCATGTCGAGGAAGCGCAGGAAATAGGCCAGCAGGCGCGCACCGATCCCGGCGCCCTCCTTGATCACCATGTAGCCGCCGGCGGTGAAATAGCTGATCAGCACCTCCAGCAGGACCATCCCGGCCAGGTAGCCCAGCTTGTTGCCCAGCTGGTAGTCGGGCAGCGCCAGGAACTCCATCAGCCAGCCGGCGGCCATTCCGCCCAGCCGTCCGGCCGCGCCCATCAGCGCGTCCCAGGCATCGCCCAGAAGCCGGGCCAGGCCGCGGATCGAGCCGCCGCGCGCGCTCACCTCGCCGCGCATCGCCTGCTCCAGCCCCGGGCCGGTGATCTGGGCATCGCCCGAAGGCGGCGCAGTGCCTTGCAGCGCGGCCGGGTCCATGCAGGCGGCGATCTGTTCATCGGTCAGCTCGCTGTCCAGCGACACCTCGCCGGGCGCTTCGGCCGGGCCTGCGGCGGGCGTTGCGGCGGGGGTGTCCTGCGGCGGGGCGCGGGCCTCGGGCGGGGCGGTTGCGGCGGGGCTGGCACGGCGGATCTCTCTCAGGCCGGGGCCGGCGCCGCCGCGCGGGGCGGTGCGCTGCGCCTCGACCGGGCGGATCGCCCGGATCTCGCGCCGGACGGGATCGGCCGCCGGATCGGGACGGGCGGTGTCAGCCAGCGTCGGCAGCGCGGCCTCGCGCTGCCGGAGTTCGCCGCCTGTTGCCGGCGTTGCCGCCACGCCGGTCTCGGCCTGCCGCGACCGGATCGCGCGGGCGCCCTGCCCTTCGGGCGCGCGCCGGGTCAGCACGCCGATCTCGCGCCGCGTAACGCCCGGCTCTGGCGCAGGCGCCGCGGGCGCAGCAGCGGCGGGCGCAGCAGCCGCTGGCGCGGCAGTCTGGCCCGGCGCGGGCGGCGGCGGGCCGACCACCGCCCGCACCGCCGATTGCACCAGCGCCGGGGCCGAGGGCGACACCAGCGACACCAGCCGCGACGTCACCCGGCCGACCACCTCGATCCCCTTCATCACCAGTTCGAACAGCATGAACAGCAGCTTGAACGGATCAAGGATGCCGTCGATCAGCCCTTCAAGGATGCCGACCGCCAGCCCCGCGACGAACATCACGCTGCCCCCGGTCGCCAGGTTGGCGATCTTGTTGCTGGCAGCTATGCGCTGGTCGTCGCTGACCCCCTCGCCCAGCAGATGCCGCAGGAAGCCCACCACCGCCGCCTTGAACACCGCCGCCAGCGGCACCGCACCGGGCAGGAAGGTGGGCATCGCCTCGACCGCCGCCAGGATCAGCTGCAGCACGAACTTGATCACCGGCGGCTTCAGCCGGTCGGGCAGCAACAGCCAGATCGCCGCGGTGATCGCGAACGGCAGCATGAAGGGATTGGCCGCCACGATCAGCAACTTGACCAGGAAGTCGAGGATCGGCTGGAACACCGCCTTCAGCGCGTCCAGGGCCGCGGCCAGGGCCTCGTTCAAGCCCTCGAACCCACCCTCGGCCCAGGTCTTGAAGCGCGCGACCTGGTCGTCGATGTGGTCGATGATCTTGTTCACCTTGCCCAGGCATTCGTTGCCGGAAAAAGCGCCGATCACGCTGACCATGGCGGTGGCCAGTTGCCCCAACACCCCCGCCAGCCAGGTCGCCGCGCCGACCAGCGCCTTTTTGACGCCGCCGATCAGGCCCATGATGCCGGGCAGGATCACGTCATGCAGGTACTGCCGCGCCTCGACCACGATCTCGATCTTGGTCCAGTTCTGCACCAGCCACTTGATCTTGTCATAAAGCGGCGGCAGCACCTGGGTCGCGATCAGGATGGGACCAAAGGGCGACAGCAGCAGGAAAATTCCCGCCGCAGCCATCAGCGGCGTCTTGATCGGCTCGATCAGCTTGAGGAAGGCATCGAAGGCCTCCTTGGCATAGCCCTCCAGCGTCTTGCGGATGTCGGCGGTGCTGTTCCAGGCGATCTCGAAATATTCGGTGACCTTCTCCCAGGCCCAGGCGGCCTCGCGGCGCAGGGGCTCGATCAGGTCCCAGACCCAGGTGACCAGGTCGGTGAAGGCGGTCCAGACCGCGCCGCCGGCGGCCTCGAGGAAATCCATCGCGGGCACGGCGACCGAATCCCAGGCCGACGAAAACGCCCCGCTGACCGCCGAGGTCAGGGTCTGGAAGAAGGTGATCAGCGGCCCGCCCCATTCCTCAAGCGCGGCCACGAAGGGGGCGAACAGCGCGCCGATGGCGTTGCGGACGGCCAGCAAGGCGGTGGCCTGGGCGACCCGGACCGACAGGGCCAGCCCCGCGAAGGTGGCTTCGAGGGTGGACATGATGTCGATCTTGCCGATGCCCTCGAAGACCGAGCCCAGCACCAGGTCGACGCCCTGGCACAACAGCCCCGCCAGATCGTCGATAGCCCCGCCGGACAGGAAATCCCACAGGCCGGGGGCAAGATAGTCGACAGCCTCGCGCGCCGCCGACAGGGCGGTGTCGCCGACGTCCTCGGCGAATTCCGCAACCTCGCCCACCGCATCGGCCCCAAGGTCGACAACGGTAGTCGCGGCGGCCACGGCGATGTCATCCAGCGGCCCCAGCAGGAACTGCGGCTGCGGAGGGGCACGGATCCGGGGCCGCAGCGGGGGGCCGCGCGCTTGCGGCCGGTCATGGCGGGCGGGTGCGGGCAACACGGCGTCGGGCAGCACGGGGGCCGACTGCTGCACCACATGGATCAGCTCATGCGCCAGGACGCGCGACCGCGTGTCCGGCGACATGCGTTCTGCGGCAGCCCCCAGCACGATGTGGTTGCCCAGCGTGAAGGCCAGCGCCCCCGCCCCTTCCACCAGTGCGGCGGCGACGGGGCCGGAGTGGATGCGCACCGCGGAAAGGTCCAGGTCAAGCGCGGCCTCGGCGGCCCGGCGTTCGGCAGGGGTCAACCGGCGGGCGGGGCCAAGGCGCGGGTGCGGCGCGCGGATCTCGCGCAAGGCGGGGCGCGGGGCGGTGGGGAGCGGAGGGGTGGCGGATGCGTCCGGTTGGGACGGGGCGGCGGGTTCGCCGATCAGGCGCAGGCGCTGGCCCAGGTCGCGGGCCTCGCGCTCGGCCGCGTCGGGGGTGGCGGCGGGATGATGAGGCGCGGCCCGGGCCTTGGCCTTGCGGCGGGCGGCGGCGCGGGCCTTGCAGCGCGGGCAGTCGCCGCCGCAGGCGCAGGGCGCCGCCCCGGCGGAATGCGCCTGCGCCGCCTCGGTCGCCGGATTGGCGACGGGTTTCGCGGCGGGTTTTGCGCGGGGCTTCGGGCGCCCGCGCGCGCGGGCGGCGTCGCGGCGGCCTGTGGCCTCGCCCCGGGCGCGCGCGCCGGCCATCACGGAGGCCCTTCGGACGCGGCGCCAGGCTGCGCCAGCGTCGCCAGCACCAGCAGCAGATCGGCCGGCAGGGCCCCCGCCTCGGCCCAGCCCGCCGCCGCCCGGTCCGCCAGGTCATCAGCGCGCCGGTTCGGACCGGGAGCGGGCCGGTCGGCAGCGGACTGCCCCGGCCCCAGCCGCGCCGCGGCCCGCTGCAGCGCGCGCGCCAGGTCGGGCGCGCCCAGGTCCCGGGTGGCCGCCGCAATCGCCTGTGACGCCAGCGGAAGGCCCGCCGCAACGCCGGCCAGCAGGTGATCGAACAGCGCCGCCGCGTCCGGCCGGGCGGCCAGCAGGTCGCGCAGCGCCTGTTCCCAGGGGTCGGGCGGGGTCTCGTCCGGACGCGGGGGGCTGGCCTGCGCCGCCGCCAGCCGCGCCGGGGGGTCGCGCGGTTCGGGTTTGGCTGCGGGGGCCAAGGCCGGCGCGGCCCGGCCGGGGGCATCGCAGGCCGGGCAGCCACCGCCGCAGGCGCAGCGGGCGGCGGGCGGCCCCTGGCTGGCCGCCGGGGGGGGCCGCCAGGCGATCGGCCGCAGCTCCTCGGGAACCGGACCGGGCGGGCCGTGGACGCGGGGCAGGATGGCGCGGGACCACATGGCCTAGCCGTTGTCGGGGTTGCGCCCGGCGGCGCGCAGGGCGGCCAGGGCGGCCTTGCGGATCGCGGCGGCACGGTTACCCAGGATCTCGGCCAGCTTGTCCTGCGGCAGCGCCAGCAGCGACTCGGCATCGGTCACGCCAGCCTCGGCCAGCCGCGCGATCAGGGTGGGGCCAAGGCCCGCCACCGAGGCCAGCGGCAGCCGATCAGGCTTCACCGGATCGGGCTTCACCGGATCGGGCTTCACCGGATCGGGCGTGACTGGATCGGGCGTGACCGGCCCCCTTGGCCGCACCACGACGGGGCGCACCACGACGGGGCGCGGCGCCAGGTCGGCGCGGAAGTCCTTCAGCCAGTCCGCCCGCAGGTCGGCGCGCAGCACCCCTTCGGCATCCTTCGCGTCCAGCGCGACCGGGGCCAGCGCGGGCGGCCCGCCGTCGAAGCTGGCGCGGACCGACAGGCCCTTGACCTCGGCCAGCCGGCGGGCCTGGTCGGCCGTCAGCTCCAGCACATAATAGCCCGCCTCGTCGGCAAGGGCAGAGATCTCAAGGCTGCGGCCGCGGGCATCGACCAGGTCGATCTTCGCCCCCCCGACCGCGCGCCCGGCACCATCCGCCACCCGGCCGTCGATCGCCAGGCCGCCCTGCGCGGGCGCCGCGGCCTCGCGCACCTCGACCAGGCGCGACTGTTCGGCCAGCGCCTCGGACAGCCGGTAGCGGCGCAGCAGATCGGCCTGGCCCGCGCCAGCGCCCTTGCGCCGCATCTCGGCCGATTTCGGCATCAGCAGCGCCTCCTGGAAGGCCCCGACCGACTGGATCACCTTGCCCGTGGCCTTGGGCGCCATGATCCCCACCGTCTCGATGTCGATCTCGGGCTGGCTGTCGATCAGCGCCAGGTACTGGATCACCTCGATCAGATAGGCGGCCTTGGCCTTGGGCTCGATCGGGCAGATCTTGTCCGCCACCACCTGGTTCGGCGCATCCAGCACCTCCTGGCCCAGCGGCGGGCCGTTCGAGACGGCGATGATGCAATGGTCGCCCTGGTTGTGGACGGTGGCGTTCATCGCCAGCGCCCGGGCGGCCTTGCCGAAGCCGAAGGACATGGTCAGCGCCGACATCGCCGTGCTGCGCGCGCGTTCGCGGAACCGGCTGTCGGTGACGCGCAGCGACAGCGCGCCGGCAACCAGCGAGGCGAACACGTTCTCGGGCTTGAACATGCCCGACTGGTTGCCGTCATAGCCGATGTCGTCAAAGGTCAGGATCAGCTGCGAGGCATAGGCCCGGTTGCCGCCGCCGGTGCGGATACGGTTGGAGTTGAACAGCACCTCGCCGCCGGGCAGCAGGCCCTCGGCCGGGGTTTCGGCGGCAAGGCCATCGACCCGGTCCAGCGTGGGCAGCTTTGCGGCGCGGACAAAGCCGCGGTCGGCCTGGGCCTCGAAATGGCGGTGCAGGCCGCCCAGGTTCAGGATCAGCACAGCCCCGGCAAAGCGGTCGACAAAGCCCATGCGGCCTTCGCGTTCGGAATTCAGGTGGTTGCCGACGCAAGAGACCGGGCCGAAGGCCAGCGCGGTGACCGCACGGCCCGCCGGCTGGTCGATGTGGTTGTCGCGCAGGTCCAGCGCGGGGCGTTCGCCGGCATCGTCCTCGCCCCCCGTGACGCGGGACGAGGCCATGCGGACGACGATGCCGCCGCGCAGGCCCTCGATCGCCTCGCTGTCGTAGTCGTCGGCCAGGGGGCCGTTGCCGGCGATGCGGTTGCCCTGCACGATCACCTCTTCGCCATAGCCGACGAACAGGCCGGCGCAGGGGCTGGCGGCGGTGGTGCCGTTGCGCAGGATGTGGTTGCCGGTGATCCGGGCGCCTTCGACCAGCGGCAGCGAGATGCCGCCCTGTGCGATCCGGGTGGCCAGGCTGCGCATGGGCGCGGTGAAGATCGCCTGCAGGTTGCCCTGGATTCGGTTGTCGCGGATCTCCAGGTCGCGGATCAAGTTGGTGGTGCCGATCAGTTCGCGCGGCGCCACCATCTCGGCCAGGAAGTCGACCAGCGCCTCGACCGTCGCGGCCGATGGCAGCTGCGGCGCAGCGGGGGTCAGCGAATGGGCCAGGAAGCCGATCCCCGACAGGGCCATCCGCTCGATGGTGTTGTCGAGGATGCGGATGCGCTCCAGCCCGGCGCCGTCGGGGCCAAGGTCGATCTCGTCGCGCTCCAGCACGATTTCGAGGAACTCGCCAAAGTCGGTCGCGGCCAGGACGTGATAGCCCTGGCCGGTGCCCAGCACGAAGGTGCCGCCGGGCGAGGCGAAGACCAGCCGCCCGTCGGGCGGACCCGACACGCGCACCTGCACCGGAACGCCCGCCGGCGTCGACAGCGCCACTACCGCGCCGATCACCGGCTGGCCGGCGGGGTCGCGCACCAGCGCCGGGACGGCACGTTTCGGCAGGGTCACGGTGACGGGCGCGGCGGCAGCGGCGTCATGCTGGAAACCGCCCTTGACCTCGGCAGGGTAAAGCCCGCCCAGCACGATGCCATGCCCGGCGCCGCCGTCGATCCGGTTGCCGGTCACGTCGATGCGGGTGCATTCGCCGCGCAGGTGCAGCCCGCCCTTGGCGCGATAGGGCTGTTCGGGGGCGGCCGGCAGGGCCGCGGTCCAGATGCCGATCACATGGTTCGCGACCAGCATCAGGTTGCTGTACAGGTCTTCGGGTTCGATGCAGGGGTCGGCGGGGTCGGGCGGGTCTTCGTCGTCGTCGCCGCCCGGGATCGGCGGCTTGAACTCCAGCGGCCAGACCGCCAGCGTGTTGTCGGCCACCAGCGCATCGGTTGCGCGCAGCGAAATGGCGGTCAGCGCCAGGATGTGGTCCAGCATCCAGATCCGGTTGTCGCGCAAGGTCACGGCCTCGGCGGTGTCGATGTGGATGCCGTGGGTCAGCGCCAGCATCCGGCAG
>JAGPCN010000243.1 GCA_018058035.1 Fuscovulum sp. | reverse complement strand
TTCATCGGCTCGGGCCCGGTGCGCGGCTTTGCGGTGACGATGTCGATCGGCATCGTGACGTCGATGTTCACCGCCGTCTATGTGACGCGCACGGTGGTCGAGCTTTGGTACAACCGGCGGCGCCCCAAGGCGATCGTGGTCTGAGGGGAAGGGGCAACAGCATGGCCTGGCGTCTGAAACTGGTTCCGACCAAGACCAACATCGACTTCTTCAAGCTGCAGTTCGTGACCTTCGGCATCTCGGCCGTGGCGGTCATCGCCTCGTTCCTGCTGGTGGCGACGATCGGGCTGAACCTGGGCGTCGACTTCAAGGGCGGCACCACGATCCGCACCGAAAGCACCACGCCGGTGGACGTGGGCGTCTACCGCGACGCGCTGGCGGGGCTGGACCTGGGTGACACCACGATCACCGAGGTGCGCGACCCGACCTTCCGCGACGACCAGCACGTCGCCCAGATCCGCATCGGCGCCCGCGAGGGCGAAGAGGCGGTGACGCCCGAGGCGATCACCGCGCTGGAGGCCGCGCTGAAGGCGGTCGACCCGGCCATCGTCTTCGCCGCCGTCGAATCGGTCGGCCCCAAGGTCAGCCAGGAGCTGATCTGGAAGGCGCTGATCGCCGTGGTGGCGGGGGCGGCGGGCATCCTGGTCTATGTCTGGCTGCGGTTCGAATGGCAGTTCGCGGTTGGCACCGTCGCGGCGCTGTTGCACGACGTGATCGTGACGGTCGGGGTGTTCTCGCTGTTCCAGCTGAAATTCGACCTGTCGATCGTGGCGGCGCTGCTGACCATCCTCGGCTATTCGGTCAACGATACGGTGGTGATCTTTGACCGGCTGCGCGAGAACCTGGCCAAGTACAAGACGATGCCGCTGCGCGAGATGATGAACCTGACCGCGAACGAGACGCTGAGCCGGACGATCATGACCGCGACCACCACTTTCCTGTCGCTTCTGGTGCTGTTCATCTTTGGCGGCGACGTGATCCGCGGCTTCGTCTTCGCCATGCTGTTCGGCGTGGTGATCGGCACCTATTCCACGCTCTATGTCGCCAAGAACATCGTGCTGTTCCTGGGCGTCGACCGGGGCGACAAGCCGAAGAAGGACAAGGGCGAATTCGCCAACGTGGATGCCTGAGCCGATGCGGCTGACCGAGATCAGCTTTGGCACTGCCCGGCCGGTCGAGGGCTACGGGCCGGGCTTTTTTCGGGTCGGCGGCCATGTGCTGCGCGGGGCTTGCCTGATCACGCCCTGGGATGCCGGACCCTGGGGCGGGCTGGAGGACAGCGCCGCGCCGCTGTCGCTGGCGGGGCGGATCGACGTGCTGCTCTTGGGCATGGGGGCCACGGTTGCGCATCCGCCGGCGGGGTTTCGCAGCGCGCTGGAAGAGGCCGGGATCGGGGTCGAGGTGATGACCTCTCCCGCCGCCTGCCGCACCTACAACGTGCTCCTGGGCGAGGACCGGCGGATCGCCGCGGCGCTGCTGCCGGTCGGTTGAGACCGGAATTTTTGAAAATTCCGGTCCGGACCCTTCAAAGGGTCCGGTGCGATTTCTTCGAAGAAATCGCTGTCACCACAGTTGCGCGACATGCGGGGCGATCAGCCGGTCATAGACATCGCGGGCGGCCTGAATCGTGGCCTCGGGCAGGGGCGGCAGCGCGTCGGCGGCGGCGTTCGCGCGGGCCTGGGCGGGCGTCTTCGCGCCGGGAATCACCACGCTGACCGCCGGTTCCATCAGGATCCAGCGCAGCGCGAAGGCGGCCATGGTTGCGCCCCCCGGCACCAGCGGGCGCAGCTCTTCGACCGCCTCCAGCGCCACCTCGAAGGGCACGCCCGAGAAGGTCTCGCCCTTGTCGAAAGCCTCGCCATTGCGGTTGAAGCTGCGGTGATCGTCGGGGGCAAAGGTGCTGGCCGCGGTCATCTTGCCGGTCAAGAGGCCCGAGGCCAGCGGCACGCGGGCGATCACCGCCACACCCCGGTCGGCCGCCTCGCGGAAGAACCGCTCGGCCGGTTTCAGGCGGAAGAGGTTGTAGATGATCTGCACCGAGACCACGCCGGGGTGGTGCAGCGCGGCCAGCGCCTCGTCCACCGTTTCGACCGAGACGCCGTAGTCGGCGATCCAGCCGCGCGACTTCAGTTCCTCCATCGCGTCGAAGGCGCGCGACGAGAAATAGACCGGCGTCGGCGGGCAGTGCAGCTGCACCAGGTCCAGCCGGTCCACCGCCAGGTTCCGGCGCGAGCGGTCGACAAAGGCCGCCAGGTGGTCAAGATCATAGCCTTCGGCCAGATGCGGCGACAGGCGGCGGCCGGCCTTGGTGGCGACGAAGGGGCGCGGGCCGGGGCGTTCCGCAAGCACCTCGGCGATGATGCGTTCCGACCGGCCGTCGCCATAGACATCGGCGGTGTCGATGAAGGTCATGCCGGCGTCCAGCGCGGCGTGCAGGGTGGCCCGCGCATCGTCCTCGGTCACCTCGCCCCAGGTGCCGCCGATGGCCCAGGCGCCGAATCCGATGCGGGTGACGGTGCGGCCGGTGCGGCCGAAGCGGTTGGTCTGCATGTCTGTCTCCTTGCCTTGGGACGGGTATAGGGCGCGGGCGACCGCCGGCCAAGGTGCCGCAGGGGGTTTTGCCAGCGCCGCGGATGGGGTAGGGGACGGCCATGGAGATGGTGGTCAGCGATCTTGCGGTGGCGCGCGGCGGTCTGGTCGTGCTGGCGGGCCTGGGGTTCACCCTGCGCGCGGGCCGGGCGCTGATCCTGCGCGGGCCGAACGGGGTGGGCAAGACCACGCTTTTGCGCACGCTGGCGGGGTTGCAGCCCGCGGTGGCGGGCACGGTTTCGTTGCCGCCCGAAAGCCTGGCCTATGCCAGCCATGCCGACGGGCTGAAGGCCACGCTGACGGTGCGCGAGAACCTGGCCTTCTGGGCCTCGGTCTACGGCACCGGCGCGGTCGACGCCGCGCTGGAGGGCATGAACCTGCGCGCGCTGGCCGACCGGCGGGCGGCGAACCTGTCGGCGGGGCAGAAGCGGCGGCTGGGTCTGGCGCGGCTTCTGGTGACGGGCCGGCCGATCTGGGTGCTGGATGAACCGACGGTGTCCCTGGACGTGGCCTCGGTCGCGCTGTTCGCGGGCGTGGTGCGGGCGCATCTGGCGGCAGGCGGCGCCGCCCTGATCGCCACCCATATCGACCTGGGCCTGGACGAGGCCGAGGTCCTGGACTTGGCGCCCTTCCGCGCCACCACGGTCGCCGCGGCCCGCGGCCTTGATGACGGTTTCGGGGAGGCCTTCCTGTGATCGCCCTTCTGGTCCGCGACCTGCGCCTTGCCTTCCGTGCAGGCGGCGGCTTTGGCCTGGGGCTGGCGTTCTTTCTGCTGGTGGCCGTGCTGGTGCCCCTGGGCGTCGGCCCCGAAGGCGGCATGCTGGGCCGCATCGCGCCCGGCATCCTGTGGGTCGGCGCGCTTCTGGCCTGCCTTCTGTCGCTGGACCGCATCTTCGCGCTGGATTTCGAGGACGGCAGCCTGGACCTGCTGGCCACCGCCCCCCTGCCGCTGGAGGGCGCGGTGGCGGTGAAGGCGCTGGCGCACTGGCTGGTGACGGGCCTGCCGCTGACGCTGGCCGCGCCGGTGCTGGGGGTGCTCTTGAACCTGCCGGGGCCCGGCTATGGCTGGTTGGTGCTGTCTCTGTTCCTGGGCACGCCGGCGCTGTCGGTGATCGGCACTTTCGGGGCGGCGCTGACCGTGGGGCTGAAGCGCGGCGGGCTGCTCCTTAGCCTGCTGGTGCTGCCGCTTTATGTGCCGACGCTGATCTTCGGCGCCGAAGTGGTCAAGCGCGGCGCGCAGGGGATGGAGGTGGCGACGCCCCTGGCCCTGCTGGCCGCGATCACCGCCGCGGCGGCCGGCCTTCTGCCCTTTGCCTCGGCTGCGGCAATCCGCATCAACCTGCGCTAGCGCCAACGTGATAGTGACTTGAGCCGGACCACCGCGGGAATTATCGAAGCACCATGTCGATCTGGGAATACGCCAATCCGAAGAAGTTCATGCAGACCTCGGCCCGGGCCTTGCCCTGGGTCGTCGGGCTGACCGTCCTGATCCTGGGGGCGGGCATCGTCTGGGGCTTTTTCTTCACGCCCGACGATTACAAGCAGGGCGCGACCGTCAAGATCATCTACATCCACGTGCCCGCCGCGATGATGGCGATCAACGCCTGGGTGATGATGCTGGTCACCAGCCTGATCTGGATCGTGCGGCGCCACCATGTTTCGGCGCTGGCGGCCAAGGCGGCGGCGCCGATCGGGCTGACCTTCACGCTGATCGCGCTGGTCACCGGTGCGTTGTGGGGCCAGCCGATGTGGGGCACCTGGTGGGCCTGGGACCCGCGGCTGACCTCGTTCCTGATCCTGTGCCTGTTCTACCTGGGCTATATCGCGCTGTGGCAGGCGGTCGAAAACCCCGACACCGCGGCCGACCTGACCGGCATCCTCTGCGTGGTGGGGTCGGTCTTCGCGCTTTTGTCCCGCTATGCGGTGAACTTCTGGAACCAGGGGCTGCACCAGGGCGCCTCGCTGAGCCTCGACAAGGAAGAGAACGTGTCGGACGTCTACTGGTTCCCGCTGTTGCTGTGCATCGCAGGCTTCGTTCTCTTGTTCATCACCCTGGTCCTGATGCGGACGCGGACCGAGATCCGGCTGCGCCGCGCCCAGGCCCTGATGGCGCGGGAGCGGCTGGCATGATGCCCGAGCTGGGAAAATACGCGGTGGCGGTGCTGGGGTCCTATGGCGCCACCATCGCGCTGATCGCGGCGCTGGTGGCGCTGTCGTTCTGGCAGCGCGGCCGGGCCAAGCGGCTTCTGGCCGAGGTCGAGGCACGGGCGGGGAAGACGGATGTCTAGGTGGATGATGGCGGTGCCGGTGGTGTTCTTTGGCGGGCTGGTCGCGGCCTTTGCCGGCGGCCTGCTCAGCGGCAAGGGCAAGGAACTGGACAGCGTCTTCATCGGCAAGCCGGCGCCGGTGCTGCCCGCCACCACGCTGCCTGGCGCGGTGCAACTGACCGATGCCGACCTGCGGGGGGGCGAGGTGACTGTGGTCAACTTCTGGGCCTCGTGGTGCCCGCCCTGCCGGGCCGAACACCCGGTGTTGACGCAGATGGCCGCCGATGGCATCCGCGTCGCCGGGGTCAACATGATGGATGCCGAGGCCGACGCGCTGGCCTATCTGGCGCGCGAGGGCAACCCGTTCTTCGCCACCGCGACCGATCCGAACGGCCGCAACCGGGTGGAATGGGGCGTGACCAACCCGCCCGAGACCTTCATCATCGATGGCGACGGCACGGTGCTGTTCAAGTTCGTCGGCCCGCTGGTCGGCACCGATTACGAGAACCGCTTCGTTCCGGCGCTGGCCGAGGCGCTGAAGTGAAGGTGATGGCCGCGCTGCTGCTGATGGCAGGTGCGGCCCTGGCCGAAGCGCCGCCGCCCGAGTATTTCACTGGCGTCTATGAAAGGATCGGGCGCGATGGCAGCGGCCGGCTGGTCAACGATGTCGTCCGCATCGACCCGGCTGATGGGGGGCTTGCGCTGCGGGTTTGTGGCGCAGGGGCGGGGCAGGTACCGGAACTGCTGGCCTTCGATACCTTTGGCGATGTGCAGAACCTGCTGGTCAGCGACCGGCTATGGTGCCTTTTTTCCAACAATGGCGACAACTATCCGCTGTTGAACTGCGCCGGCACCGGGGCCGAACGTGCGACCCTGTGGCCCGAGCCCGACCAGCCCTGCGCGCCCTAAAGCGCCGTCAGCAGGATCACCGCGACCAGCGCCACCAGCCATTCGCCCCAGGGCAAGGACGGCAAGGCCGGGGCGGGCAGGGCGCGGGCAACCACCCGTGCGGCGCGCGGGTCGATGTGGTGCTGGCTGTGCAAGGCAGGAAAGCGATGGTCCATGGCAGTGGCCCCAGGTTTTGACCGGGTCAGCATGGCAGAGCTTCGTAAATGAGAACTTAACAAGAACAAAGGCCGGGTTGAACCCGGCCTTTGCGTTTTAGATCAATGCCTTGCGCGATCAGGACGCCGCCAGGTTCCGCAGCACATAATGCAGCACGCCGCCGTTCTCGACATATTCGATCTCGATGGCGGTATCGATCCGGCACTTGATCTGGATCGTCCTGGTGCTGCCGTCGGCATAGGTGATGTGGCAGGGCACCGTCGACAGCGGCTTCAGGTTGCCCTCCAGGCCCTCGATGCTGACCACCTCGTCACCCTTCAGGCCCAGGGTCTTGCGGGTGTCGCCGCCGGTGAACTCGAACGGGATGACGCCCATGCCGACCAGGTTCGACCGGTGGATACGCTCGAACGATTCGGCGATGACGGCCTTGACGCCCAGAAGGGCCGTGCCCTT
>JAGPCN010000242.1 GCA_018058035.1 Fuscovulum sp. | reverse complement strand
GCGATCTGGTTCAACCAGGGCCAGGTCTGCTGCGCGGGCAGCCGCCTTCTGGTGCAGGAAGGCATCGCCGACCGTTTCCACGCCAAGCTGAAACGCCGGATGGACGGGTTGCGCCTGGGCGACCCGCTGGACAAGTGCATCGACGTGGGCGCCATCGTCGATCCGGTCCAGCTGGACACCATCACGCGGATGGTCGATGCCTCGGACGGCCAGAAGTACCGCGCCGCCACGCCCCTGCCGCAGGGCTGCTTCTACCCGCCCACCCTGATCACCGGCCTCTCCTCGGCCAGCACCCTGATGCAAGAGGAAATCTTCGGCCCGGTCCTGGTCAGCATGACCTTCCGCACCCCGGCCGAGGCGGTGGACCTGGCCAACAACACCCGCTACGGCCTGGCGGCATCGGTCTGGAGCGAGAACATCAACCTCGCCCTCGACGTCGCGCCGAAACTGCGCGCCGGCGTGGTCTGGGTCAACGGCACCAACATGTTCGACGCCGCCGCCGGCTTTGGTGGCGTGCGCGAAAGCGGTTTCGGACGCGAAGGCGGGTGGGAGGGGCTGATGGCCTACCTGCGCCCCGCCGCCCGGACCGCGCCGCTGAAACCGATCGGCGCCGTCCCCGAACCGGCCGACCCGCAGGTCACCGGCATCGACCGCACTGCGAAACTCTTCATCGGCGGCAAGCAGGCCCGCCCCGATGGCGGCCATTCCCGCGCAGTCTGGTCGCCGCGCGGGCACCTGCTGGGCCACATCGGCCTGGCCAACCGTAAGGACGTGCGCAACGCGGTCGAAGCCGCGCAAGGAGCCAAGGGCTGGGGCCGCACCACCGCCCATGCCCGCGCCCAGATCCTGTACTACATCGCCGAGAACCTGTCCTCCCGCGCCCCGGAATTCGCCAACCGCATCCAGGAGATGACCGGCAAACCCGGCACCGCCGAGGTAGAGGCCGCAATCCAGCGCCTGTTCACCTATGCGGCCTGGGCCGACAAATACGAAGGCGCGGCCAAGCCGGTGCCGATGCGCGGCCTGGCCCTGGCGCTGAACGAACCCGTCGGCGTGATCGCCGGGCTTTGCCCGGACCAGGCGCCGCTTCTGGGCCTGATTTCGCTGATGGCCCCCGCCATCGCCATGGGCAACACCGTCGTTCTTGCGGCCTCCGATCCCTTCCCGCTGGCCGCGACCGACTTCTATCAGGTGCTGGAAACCTCGGACCTGCCCGCCGGCGTCGTCAACATCCTGACCGGCAGCCACAAGGACCTGGCGAAACCGCTGGCCGGCCATATGGACATCGACGCGATCTGGTCGTTCTCGACCGTCCCCGCCGCCCTGATCGAAGCCGAAAGCGCCAGCAACCTGAAACGGACCTGGGTCGCGAACGGCCAGGCCCGCGACTGGGCCACCGCCGAAGGCCGCGAGTTCCTGTCCCGCGCGACCGAGGTAAAGACCGTCTGGGTGCCCTACGGCGAATGACGCTGCGCAGCGCCCTTCGCAACCGCTACGAAGGCGCCGGCAAGACCGGAGACCGCTTCCGCTATGGCCTGCTGGCCTTCGACGTGCTGACCGTCGCCTACCTGATCGCCTCGTCCTTCCTGCCGCGCGGGACCCATAACACGGCGATCGACATCGCCATCGGCGCCATCTTCCTGGCCGACCTCGCTGCCCGCCTGCTGATCTCGCAAAAGCCGCTGAAGGACCTGGCCAGCTTCTGGGGCGTGGCCGACATGCTGGTGATCTTGTCGCTCCTGTTCCCCGTCTGGGGCGAGGGGCTGGCCTTTCTGCGCGTGCTGCGGCTTTACCGGGTGCTGCAATCGCCGCAGACGCTGGACCAGCTGCGCGCCGACATCCCCGGCTTTCGCCGCCGCGAAGACACGCTGCGCGCCGCGCTAAACCTGCTGATCTTCATCTTCGCCACCACCGCGCTGGTCTACCAGACGCAATCCGGCCTCAACGACAAGATCACCAACTACGCCGATGCGCTGTATTTCACCGTGACCACGCTGTCGACCACCGGCTTCGGCGACGTGACCCTGGTCGGCACCGGCGGCAAGCTGTTGTCGGTCGCCATCATGATCTTCGGCATCAGCCTGTTCCTGCGGCTGATCGCGGTGGTGCTGCGGCCGCAAAAGGCGCATTTCCCCTGCCCCACCTGTGGCCTGCGCCGCCACGACCATGACGCCGTGCATTGCAAGGCCTGCGGCACAGTGCTGAACATTCCCGACGACGGGCTGGACTGATCCGTCGCAGCGGGGGTTTCACACCCCCGCACCCCCGTGGAGTATTTCCAAAAGAGCAACGCCGGCAAAGACGTGCTGCCCCCTTGCATTGCTCTTTGACAAATACTCCCGCCGGAGGCTCCGACGACAGGGTCAGCCCATCCGCTGGCCGATGTCGAGCATCCGGTTGGAAAAGCCCCATTCGTTGTCGTACCAGCCGAACACCCGCAGCATGCCCTGCGGCGTCAACTTGGTTTCGGGCGTTGCCATCACCACCGATTCCGGCCGCGCCCGCAGGTCGGTCGACACCAGCGGCCGGTCGGTCGCGCCGATGACCCCGCCTGCCGCATGGAACGCCGCATTCACCTCGACAACCGTCGCCGGCCGCGCGGTCATCACATGGAAGTCTACGCAGGAGACGCTGGCCACCGGCACCCGCACCGCCTGGGCTGCGATCCGGCCGGCCACCTCCGGCACCACCCCGTCCAGCAGCCGCGCGGCGGATGTGGTGGTTGGCACCATCGACAGCGCAGCCGCGCGCGAGCGCGGATAATCCGCCGCCGGCGCGTCCACCGTGGGCTGGCTGCCGGTATAGCAATGTACCGTGGTCATCGACCCGGTCACGATCCCCCAGCGTTCATGGATCAGCCGCGCCAGCGGGGCCAGCGCATTGGTCGTGCAACTGGCGTTCGACACGATCCGCTGGCCGGCCAGCACTCCGTCATTCGCGCCCAGCACCACCGTGACATCCGCCGCCGCCGAAGGTCCCGAGATCAGCACCCGCGACGCCCCCGCCCGCAAGCCGCGCTCGGCCACGTCGCGCGCTTCGGCCCGGCCGGTGCATTCCATCACCAGGTCCACGCCCTTCAGGTCCACTGCCGAAAGGTCCGCCACCCGGTGCAGCGGGATCGCCCGGCCATCCACCACCAGGGCCCGGTCCTGCAGCGCGACCGACCCGCGCCAGGGTCCGAAGACGCTGTCGTACTCGAACAGATAGGCGCACATCTCGGGCGCCGCGATGTCATTGATGCCGACGATCTGCACCCCCGGCCAGCGTCCGGGCGACAGCGCCCAGGCCCGCAGCACCGACCGCCCGATCCGCCCGAATCCGTTGATGAAGACCCGCACCTCTGCACACTCCCGCCGCCTTCCGTGCAGTCTCACCATGGCCCGCGCGTCCGATCAACAGCCACCCGGACCAAATCTTGTGCCCGTCACAATCCCCGCGGTGCCGGAGCCTTTGAAGGCTCCGGTCCGATTTCTTCGAAGAAATCGTGTCTTCAGGCCTCGACCTCGATCCCCAGGCCGCGTTCGCGCGCGCGGCGCACTGCCACCGCCGCCACCGCCAGGTCCTGCAACCCCACCCCGGTGCCGTCGAACAGCGTCACCTCCTCGGCCGACCGCCGCCCCGGATGCGCCCCCACCAGCACATCGCCCAGCGGCACGATGGCGCCGGCGTCCAGAATCCCCGCCGAGACCGCATGCTGCGCCTCGCCGATCGTCACGCTTTGCGTCCCCTCGTCGGTGAAGACGCGCGCCGCCGCGACCAGCGCCGGCTCCACCTCCTGCTTGCCCACCGTGTCGGTGCCCATGCAGGCCAGATGGGTGCCGGGAGCCACATGCGCGGCCATCAGCGACGCCGCGGGCGACGAGGTGATGGTGACGATCGCCTGCGCCTCGCGCATCCGCTCCAGCGGCACCGCCTCGAAGGGCAGCCCCAGTTCGGCCGCCACCGCGCCCAGACGCGGCAGCATCTCGGGATGCAGGTTCCAGGCGATCACCCGCTCGAACCGCCGCACCCGGGCCGCGGCGCGCAACTGAAAGCCCGCCTGATGCCCCGCACCCAGGATCCCCAGCACGCGGGCCCCGGGCACCGCCAGCCGGTCAATCGAAATCGCGCTCGCCGCCGCCGTCCGCAGCGCCGTCAGCAGGTTCCCCCCCACCATCGCGACGGGGCGCCCGGTATCGGGATCGAACAGGAACACGCTGGACTGGTGGTTGATCAGCCCCTTCGCCGCATTGCCCGGAAAGTACCCCCCCGCCTTCACCCCCAGTTGCCCGGCGCCCGCGTCGAGACCGGACTTGAATCCGTACTGCCGGCCCTCGCCCAAGGCCTCGCGCACCACCGGGAAATTGCGCGCCGTGCCCTGCGCCATGGCCGCAAAGGCCGCCTCCACCGCCGCAAAGGCATCTTCGGGCGACACAAGCTGCGCGATCAGCGCCTCGGGAACGATCAGCATCGAAGACTCCTGGCATGTCGGACGAAGTGCCCGATTTTTCGTCGAAAAATCGCCGCCTCAATAGGCCTTGCCGCGCGCCGAGACCGGCCAGACCACCTCGACCTTGCCGCCCCGAACACCGACATACCAGTCATGCACGTTGCAGGTGGGGTCACAGTGGCCCGGCACCAGGCGCAGCTTCTCGTTCACCTTCAGCACGCCGGCCGGGTCCTCGACCACGCCATGCTCGTCGCTGCACTTGATGTACTTCACGTCGTCGCGGCCGAACACCACCGGCAGGCCGCTGTCGACCGATTGTGCCTTGAGGCCGGCATCGACGATCGCCTTGTCGGCCTTCACATGGCTCATGACCGAGGTCAGGATGAACAGCGCATTTTCCCATTCGCCCCGGTCGATCCGGTTGCCGTCCTGGTCCAGAATGCGGCCGTAGTCGGCATCCATGAAGGCGTAGGAGCCGCACTGCAACTCGTTGTAAACGCCCGAGCCGCTTTCAAAGTAATAGGATCCGGTGCCCCCGCCCGAGACCAGTTCCGGCTTCAGCCCCGCCGCGTCCAGCGCCGCGACGCAAGCCTTGACCTGCGCGATGGCGGCATCCAGCTTGGCCTTGCGGTCCTCATACTTGTCCATGTGCTGCATCGCGCCCTGATAGGCCTGGATGCCGGTGAACTTAAGCCCCGGTGCCGCTGCAACGGCCCTGGCGATGGCCACCACCTCTTCGGGCGTCTTCACGCCGCAGCGGCCCGCGCCGCAGTCGATTTCCACGAAAACTTCCAGCTGCGTGCCGTGCTTCACCGCCGCCGCCGACAGATCGGCCACGTTGGCCACGTCGTCGACACAGACGATGGTCCGCGCCCCCAGCTTCGGCAACCGCGCCAGCCGGTCGATCTTGGCCGGGTCGCGCACCTGGTTGGACACCAGAATGTCCCTGATGCCGCCGCGGGCAAAGACTTCGGCCTCCGACACCTTCTGGCAGCACACGCCCACCGATCCGCCCAGCCGCTCCTGCAACAGCGCCACGTCCACCGACTTGTGCATCTTGCCATGCACCCGGTGCCGCATCCCATGCGCCTTCGCATAGTCGCCCATCTTGCGGATGTTGCGTTCCAGCGCGTCCAGGTCCAGCACCAGGCAGGGCGTCTGGATGTCGGCCTCGGCCATCCCCGGCAGCGCAGGAATGTCGTAGCCGACTTCAAGTCCGTCGAAATTCGTCTGCTTGTTCATGATGTTACCCTTTCATCCAGGGAAGTTTGTCCAGATCGACGTTGCCGCCGGTGATGATGATGCCCACCCGCTTGCCGCGGAAGGCCTCGCGGTTCTTCAGCACCACTGCCAGCGGCACCGCCGAAGAAGGCTCCATCACCACCCGCAGGTGTTTCCAGGTCAGCTTCATCGCCTCGACGATCTCCTCCTCGGAGGCGGTGTAGATCTCGGAGACGTGGGTCTTGACGAAATGCCAGGTCAGGTCCTTCAGCGGCACCAGCAGCCCGTCAGCGACGGTCTTCGGCGCGTCATCGGCGATGATATGCCCGGCCTTGAAACTGCGGTAGGCATCGTCGGCCTGTTCGGGCTCGGCGGCAATGACCCGGGTCTCGGGCGCCAGCGTCGACAGCGCCAGGCAGGTACCCGAGATCATGCCGCCGCCACCGATCGGCGCAACCACCATATCCAGGCCGCCGGTCTGCTCGATGAACTCACGCGAACAGGTCGCTTGCCCCGCGATCACCCGCGGGTCGTTGTAGGGATGCACGAAATCCCCGCCCGTCGCCGCCTGCACCTGCGCAAAGGTCGCCTCGCGGCTTGACGTCGAGGGCTCGCATTCGGTGATCACCCCGCCGTATCGGCGCACCGTATCCTTCTTGGCCTGCGGCGCCGTGCGCGGCATCACCACGTTGCAGGGAATGCCCCGCAGCATCGCGGCATAGGACAGGCACGAGGCATGGTTGCCGCTGGAATGCGTCGCCACCCCCTTCGCCGCC
>JAGPCN010000023.1 GCA_018058035.1 Fuscovulum sp. | reverse complement strand
CGCGGGCGCGGGGCGAGGATGTGCCGGAAACCCCCGGCGACCTGCTGGTGCGCGCCGGGCGCAAGGGGCAAAAGACCGGCGGCGGCTGGTACGACTATGCCCCCGGCGACCGCACGCCCCGCCCCTCGGACGCAGTCGCCCGCCTGATCGCCCCCCTCTGCGCCCCCGCGCGCAACCTGCCCGGCCCCGAGATCGCCCGCCAACTGGTCGCCGCGATGGCGGCCGAAGGCCAGCGCATCCTGGACGAAGGCATCGCCGCCAGCGCCGCCGACATCGACCTGGTCGAGGTGCACGGCTACGGCTTTCCGCGCGCCAAGGGCGGGCCGATGTTCCTGGCCGCCCGGGCGGGCCAAGGCGCCTGATCGCCCCTCAGTCCTGCACGAATTCGACCGACAGCACCGTCGGCAGGTGGCGCGCGACCTCGGTCCAGTTGTCGCCCTCGTCCCGGCTGAGGAAGACAGAACCCGAATTGGTGCCGAAGGCCACCGCGCAGGGCGTGCCGCGGTCGACCGCCATCGCCTGGCGCAGCACGGTGAAATAGCAGTCGCGGTCGGGCAAGCCCTGGCCGCGGGGCTGCCAGGTGTCGCCGCCGTCTTCCGATTTCCACACCGCGGCGCGGTTGCCGACTGGCCAGCGCCCCAGCGAATCCCCGTTCAGAGGGAACACCCACACTGTGCCGGCATCGCGCGGATGCGCCCCGACCGGAAAACCGAAGGTCGAGGGCAGGCCCGCGGTGATCTCCTCCCAGACCGCGCCGCCGCTGTGGCTGCGATAGACACCCTGGTGGTTCTGCATGTAGATCAGCCCCTCGGCCGCACCGAAGGCCAAGTTGTGGACGCAAGAGAATATCTCGTCCTCGGCGCGGAATTCCACCCCGTCCCACGACCGCTCCAGCGCCCCCGCCGGCCCCGGCCGGTTGCCGCGCCGGTTGCGCATCGCCCAGGACCGCCCGCCATCGCGGCTTTCGAACACGCCCGCGGCCGAGATGCCGACCCAGACCCCGCCCCTGCCATCGGTCAGGATGGTGTGCAGCGTCAGCCCCGCCGCACCCGGCATCCACTGGTCCGCCCCCGGCTGGTCGGTCAGCGCATCAAGCCGCGCCCAGGTGGCGCCGCCGTCGCGGCTTTCGTACAGGTACGCGGGCTTCGACCCCGCCAGCACCCGGTCGCCGTCGAGGCAGACCGACCACATCTGCTCGGCGCCCTCGAACGGGCCCTGGCTGACCGCCCATTCGCCCCGGTCCCGCCGCCAGACGCCGCAGCCGAACCACTTGCCGCCGCCCGCCGCCAGCACCATGCCGCCCTGGCCGACCGCATGGTTGATCGGCCAGCCGTCGCAGAACGGCCCCGTCAGGCGCTGGCCACCCTCAAGGATGAACAGCCCCTTGGTCGTGCCCACCAGGATGTCCGCCATCGCCGCCCCCCCTTTTTGCCACCGCGAAATCCTACACCCGAAACCTGCCTTTGCGGGCCGGAAATCCGCGGCCTCTGGACAATCGCCGCGCCTGCCCCTTTGCTGCGCGCAAACGGAGGCCCCATGACCCGCAAGATCATCATCGACACCGACCCCGGCCAGGACGACGCCGTCGCCATCCTTCTGGCGCTGGCCTCGCCCGAGATCGAGGTGCTGGGCCTGACCGCCGTCGCCGGCAACGTGCCCCTGGCGCTGACGCAAAGGAACGCCCGGATCGTGGTCGAACTGGCCGGCAAGGGCACCCCGGTCTTTGCCGGCTGCGATGCCCCGCTGTCGCGCAAGCTGGTCACGGCCGAACATGTCCACGGCAAGACCGGGCTGGACGGCATTCCGCTGCCCGACCCAACGCACCCGCTGCAGGATCAGCCCGCGGTCGACTTCCTGATCGACACCCTGCGCCAGCATCCTTCGGGGTCGATCACGCTTTGCCCGCTGGGTCCGCTGACCAACATCGCCACCGCCTTCCAGAGCGCGCCCGACATCGTGCCGAAGGTGGCCGAGATCGTGCTGATGGGCGGCGCCTATTTCGAGGTCGGCAACATCACCCCCGCGGCCGAGTTCAACATCTACGTCGACCCCGAAGCCGCGGAAATCGTGTTCAAATCCGGCGTGCCGCTGGTGGTGATGCCGCTGGACGTGACGCACAAGGCGCTGACCTCGCGCGCATGGGTCGAAGAGATGCGCGCCCTTGGCACCCCGGTCGGCCAGGCCGTCGCCTCCTGGACCGACTTCTTCGAACGCTTCGACACCGCCAAGTACGGCAGCGAAGGCGCCCCCCTCCACGACCCCTGCGTGATCGCCTACCTGCTGCAGCCCGGCCTGTTCCACGGCCGCCACGTCAACGTGGAAATCGAGACGCAAAGCCCGCTGACCCTGGGCATGACCGTGGCCGACTGGTGGCGCATCACCGGCCGGCCGGCGAATGCGATGTTCATGGGCGGCGTCGATCGCGACGGGTTCTACCGGCTGCTGAGCGAACGGTTGGCCCGGCTGTGACGCACCCGGGGGCGGGTGCAAGTCAGGTTCGCCGCGAAGAAATGGCTTGATCCGTGCCCTTGCGCGGATAACCTTGGCGCACTTTCACCCGAACGGCCTTGCCCACCCCAGCCCTTTGCCCGCCCGGCGTGGCGCCCGGCCGCTTCCATGACACCGATTTACAGGGAGCCTTGATGATGACCGCCCGCTTTGTTCTGTTCGCCGCCGCGCCGCTGATCCTGGCCGCGCCTTCCGTGGCGCTGGCGCAATCCACCTCCGAAACCGTCAAGCTGACGATGGAGATCAGCCAGCCCTCGCTGTTCTCCTCGGACGAGCGCGACAAGTTCAAGGGCGTGGTCGACGACCGCAGCGGCACTACCACGCTGGAGGCCGACTGTTCCGCCGGCGCCAGCGCCTGGCTGGGTCTCAGCCGGATCGACGAGGCTTGCGCGGTCAGCGGCAACGGCACCATCAAGAACCCCAACAACCCCGCCCAGTCGCTGCCCCGCATCAGCTATTCCGGCGGCTTCACCGTCGAGGCCAAGTCCGACGGCTATACCAACGCCGCGACGATCCTGGCCAACTACCTGCGCGCGGGATCGGCCGGGGCGGAAAACGGGTCGTTCAAGGGCAACCTGGTGATGCAGCCGGAAAACCCCTCGGCCTCGGCCAAGGCCCTGGGCGAGGCGCTGATCAAGAACCTGCAGGAAACCGCCACCGGCACCGAGGCAGTGACCTATGACACCCAGATCGACTCGATCCGGTTCGAGAACTTTACCGTGCCGCATGTCGGCCAGAAGGACAGCGCCTCCTGTTCCTGGACCGGCGACGCGATCTTTGCCTATGCCAACGAAGCCTGGCAGATGAAGTTCGAGGTCAAGTGCGGCGACAAGACCTTTGGGCTGGAGGGCAACATGCCGCTGGCCGATGCCGCCGCCGGCAGTGCGCATCAGCAGGAATACCAGCTGAACCTGGTGCTTCCCGGCGCCGGCGGTGGCGATCCCTTTGCCGCGGCCGATCCCTTTGCCGTGGTCGATGGCGTGACCGGCACCATCCGGCTGACCAACGCCGGCCGCGCCAACGAGGATGGCGTCTATGAAAAGGTCTCGGTTTCGGGCGACCTGAACGGCGTCGGCGTGCCGCTGGAACTGGTGCGCGGCTTTGGCCAGATCATGGTGATCTTCGGCCGCACCTGGTTCGGCGCCTGATCGGCTGACGTCCGGGCGCGGGGCCAACCCGCGCCCGGATCGGACCAAGGATCAGAACACCGGATCAGAACACCCAGGCGATCATCAGCCAGAAGAACAGCGCGAACAGGAAGAAGCCGGGAATCACGAACTGGATCTCTCCCAGCAATCCGTCGCCCGCGGCCAGCGTCAGCATCACCAGCACCACCAGCGACACGCCGACCGCGATCACCGCGGCCGTCTTCAGCCCCAGCCCGGGGCCGAACACCGCGTCCACCCGGGCCGCCGCCGCCGGCACCAGGAACACCGCCGCCGCGATGATCGCCGCGATCACCGCCAGCGTGCCGACGATGCCCAACAGCACCCAAAGCCGGGGATTGGCGTCCGGGGCCGCCATTCTCAGGCCGCCTCGGTCCGCTTGCGCACCAGATCGCGCACGGCATTGGGGTCGGGCATCCCCTCCAGCGTCAGCTCCGCCAGGTCGCCCGAGGTAAAGAACTCCAGCGTGCCGACCCCGAACACCCGCTGCCAGAAGGTCTGCTTCACATGCACGGCACGGATCTCGCTCATGTCCAGGTCGATCTGCGACTTGCTGAGGATGCCGCGCGCGTAATGCAGGACGTCGCCGGTGATGGTCAGACGTTCCGAGCGGACCTTGATGTACCAGTAGAGCAGGATCAGGATCCCCAGACCGAAGGCCGCGATCAGGATCACCGCGCCGATGAACAGCAGGGGATGGTTGCGGAACATCGCCGGGCTGGCTTCGTAATCGGGTTGCATGACAAGGTCCGGGGCAAGGGAAAGGACGGGAAGGACAATGCGGCGCTGTGGGCGCGACCCGCCATGGCAGGCGGCGCGCCGGTGGCGAAAGTAAGCCTGACACAGGCCCGCCGCGTCAAGTGGGTATCCGCCCGCCCTACCCCTGCGGCAGCACCACCGCAAAGGTGGAACCCTGACCCTTCACGCTGTCGATGCGCAGCCAGCCGCGGTGGCGCTGGACGATGTGCTTGACGATGGCCAGCCCCAGCCCGGTGCCGCCGCGTTCCCGCGACCGATGCGAATCCACCCGGTAGAACCGCTCGGTCAGCCGCGGCAGGTGGATCGCCTCGATCCCCTCGCCGCGGTCGATCACAGCGATGCGCACCGCCGGGCCGCGGACCGTCGTCTCAGGCCCCGCCACCACCCGCAGGTCCTGGCCCGGCGCACCGTATTTCAAGCCGTTCTCGATCAGGTTGGCAAAGACCTGCACCAGCTGGTCGGCATCGCCCGCCACCTCCAGCGGCGCCTCCATCCCCTCCAGCACGATGCGCGCCCCCAGACCCTCGGCCATCGGCCGCAGCGTCGCCGCCACCCCGCGCACCACCGCCGCCAGATCGACCCGGCCCTCGGGGCGCACCCGCTCTTCGGCCTCGACCCGGCTCAGCTGCAACAGGTCCTGCACCAGCCGGTTCATCCGCCCGGCCTCGCGCTCCATGATGCCCAGGAACCGCTCGCGGGCGGCCGGATCGTCCTTTGCCGCCCCCCGCAGCGTCTCGATGAAGCCGATCAGCGCGGTCAGCGGCGTGCGCAACTCGTGGCTGACATTGGCGACAAAGTCGCTGCGCATCCGGCTGGCCAGCACCTCTTCCGAGAGGTCGCGAAAGACGCATAGCGCGGCCCCCCCCGGCAGCGCCGTCACCCCGGCCTGCCAGACAGTCTCGGCCCCGTCGCGCGCCAGCTGAAAGCGCGGCTCCTCGACCGCGCCGCGGCCGTCCAGCACCGCGGCCACCGCCTGCAACAACGCCGGCGCGCGCAGGCCCAGGGCCAGGCTGCGCCCCACCTCCATCGCCGGAAAGGCTGCAAGCGCCCGCGCATTGGCCATCAGCACGCGCTCGCCCGCGCCGACCACCAGCGCGGGCAAGGGGATCGCCTCGATCATCTCGTGCTGCATCGGACCCTCCGCGCCATGGCCGCCTTCCTAGCGGCTGCCGGCGCCCCCGGCCAGAGCCCTCAGACCCCCGGGTTGTCGCGGCGAAAGATCCAGTCGTGGTCGGGGTCGTTGGCAAAGCGCCACTTGCGCAAGGGCCCGGCCATGACGTTCAGGTAATACATCTCATAGCCATAGGGCGCGCCGCAGGGATGGTGCCCGCGCGGCACCAGCACCACGTCATGGCTTTTGACCGCCATGGTTTCGTCCAGAGACCCGTCCTCGGTATAGACCCGCTGCACGCCAAAGCCCTGCGGCGGGTTCAGCCGGTGATAGTAGGTCTCTTCCAGATAGGTCATCCGGGGAAAGTCATCCTCGTCATGGCGATGGCTGGGATAGCTCGACCAGTTGCCGGCGGAGGTAAAGACCTCGGTCACCAGCAGGCTGTCGGCCACATCCGCGGCCTCCATCGCGATGTTGTTGATGAAGCGCGTGTTCGCCCCGGTCCCCCGCTGCGTCAGCGCGATCCCCTCGGGGCCCAGCCGGCGCGGCGCGTGCCCGCCCTTGCCCGGCGCGCTGCAGACGGCCAGCGTGCAGGGCGTGGTCGCCACCGCCCGCCAGTCCACCCCGTTCGGCAGGTACAGGCAATGCGGCGGCGTCTTCTCGAAGACATCCATCCGGTCGCCCATCACCCCCCAGTCGGTGCCCGCCCCGGTCACCGCGGCGCGGCCCTCGACCAGCACCAGGATCACCTCGCAATCGCCGGTCACTTCCGCCGCCACGTCGCCCGGCTCCAACCGGTAGAGCGAAAAGCCCACATAGCCCCAGCCCGCCGCCGCCGGCGAAATGTCATGCACCTTGCCGCGCACACCCTTGGGTTTCCGCAGAAGCTCCATCACCGCCCCTTTCATCTGTCCTCAAATATCCCGGGGGTCCGGGGGCTGGCCCCCGGTCCCGCCGCCTCAGATCAGACCGACTTCGCGGCCCAGGCGCTTCAGCGTCGCCAGGCCCAGGGTCTGGTACAACAGCGGGTTGCGCACCTGCGGGTCCTGCTCGGCCTCGATCACGATCCAGCCGTCATAGCCCGCGCCCTTCAGGATCGCCAGCAAGGGCGCGAAATCCACCCCGCCCTCCTGGTCGCCGGGCACGGTGAAGGCCCCCGCCACCACGCCCTGCAGAAAGCTCCAGCCCTCGGCGCGGACCCTGGCGGTCACGGCGGGGCGGATGTTCTTGGCGTGGAAATGGCGCACCCGGGCGACATGGCGGGTCAGCACCGCCACCGGATCGCCGCCGCCAAAGGCGCAGTGGCCGGCGTCGAACAACAGATGCGTGTGCGGCCCGGTCGCGGCCATCAGCGCGTCGATCTCCGCGGGGGATTCCACGATGGTGCCCATGTGGTGATGGTAGACCAGCGTCACGCCCTGCCCGGCAAGATAGGCCGCAAAGGCCTCAAGCTTCCTGCCGAAACCGACCATTTCCGCATCCGTCAGGCGCGGGCGGTCGTTCACCGCCTTCGCCGCATCGCCATGGATCGCGTTCGAGGTCTCGCAGACGATCATCACCTGGCAGCCGTTGTGGCGCAGCTTGGCCAGATGCGCCTGGGCTGCGGCGATCTCGTCCTCGACCGAGCGGACCAGCAGTTCCGTCGAATACCAGCCCGAGATGAACTTCAGCCCGTAACCCGCCAGCAGCGCCCGCAATTCCTCGGGGTCGTCGGGCCAGCGGTGGCCGTTCTCGATGCCGTCAAAGCCGATCTGGCGGCCGGCCTCGTCCAGGATGCGGGCGGTCGGGATATCGGCGCCGATCGTGCGGTCGTCGTCATTGGCCCAGGCGATGGGGTTGGTTCCGAATTGGATCATGATGCTCTCAGTTCAACAGCCATTGGGCACGGACGCCCGCCTCATAGCCCTTGCGGGCCTCATTCACTTCCCTGCGCTCCGACACTTCGGGTACCGCCACGTCCCACCAATGCCCGCCCGCCCCGGTGCCGGGCATCGGATCGGTGTCGATCACGATCACCGTGGGGATGGTGGCGGCCTTGGCCCTTTGCATCTCGGCCTCAAGCCCCGCGATGCCCGAGACCTTGACCGCGTTCGCCCCCATGGCGCGGGCATGGGCGACAAAGTCCAGATCGGCCTCGTTCACATGGTAGCTGTCCTTCAGAAGGTTGTTGAAGGGCGCGCCGCCGGTGGCCTTTTGCAGCCGGTTAATGCAGCCGTAGCCGCGGTTGTCGGTCAGGACCACGGTGAAGGGAATGCCCATCATCACCGCCGTCGCCAGTTCCGAATTGGCCATCATGTAGGACCCGTCGCCCACCATGCAGATCACATCGCGGTCGGGAAGCGCCATCTTGATGCCCATGGCACCGGCGATCTCGTAGCCCATGCAGGAATAGCCGTATTCCATGTGATAGCCGCCCTGCGCGGCCCGCCACAGCACATGCAGCGCGCCGGGCATGGTGCCGGCGGCGCACATGATCAGGCTTTGCTTGCCGGCGTTGCGGTCCACCGCGCCGATCACCTGCGCGTCGGTGGGCAGTTCGTTGCCCTTGGGTGCGGCGAACAGCCCGTCGGTGGTGGCAAACCAGCGGTCGCGCGCGGCGAAATCCGGGTCGGCAAAGCGGTGGCCGCCAAGGGCGGCGCCGATCTTCTCCAACGCCACCTTGGCATCCGAGACCAGCGGCTGCGCCGCCCGCTTTGCCGCGTCAAAGCCATGGATGTTGATCGACAACAGCTTGCGCCCCGGCGCGGAAAATACCGTCCAGGAGCCGGTGGTGAAATCCTGGAACCGCGTGCCCACCCCGATCACCAGATCGGCCTGCGCCGCCAGCTCGTTGCCGCAGGCGGTGCCGGTGACGCCCGGAGAGCCGAAGTGCAGCCGTTCCTCCCAGTCGACCGCGCCCTTGCCGGCCTGGGTCTCGACCAGCGGGATGTTGTGGGCCCGGGAAAACTCCAGCAGCGTCCGTTCGGCGCCGGAATAGATCACCCCGCCCCCCGCCACGATCAGCGGGCGCTTGGCCGCCTTGATCGCCGCCACCGCCTCGGTCAGTTCGCGGGCGTCGGGTTCGGGACGGCGGATGTGCCAGACTTTCGGGGCAAAGAAGTCCAGCGGATAATCATAAGCCTCGGCCTGGGTGTCCTGGCAGAAGGCCAGGCACACGGGGCCGCAATTGGCCGGGTCGGTCATCACCCGCAGCGCGCGGGGCAGTGCGGTCAGGATATGCTCGGGCCGGGAAATCCGGTCGAAATAGCGCACCACGGGGCGGAAACAGTCGTTCGCCGACACGGTCGCATCGTCGAAATCCTCGATCTGCTGCAACACCGGATCGGGAGCACGGTTGGCAAAGACATCGCCGGGGATCAGAAGAACCGGCAGCCGGTTCACATGCGCCAGCGCGGCGGCCGTCACCATGTTGGTCGCCCCCGGCCCGATCGAGGACGTGACGGCCATCGCGCGGCGCCGGCCGTTCGCCTTGGCATAGGCGATGGCCGCATGCGCCATGGTCTGCTCGTTCTGGCCCCGCCAGGTGGGCAGCACGTCGCGATGCGCGTGCAAAGCCTCACCGATCCCGGCCACGTTGCCATGGCCGAAGATCGCCCAGACGCCATCGATGAAGCGCTCGCCCTCGGGCGTCATCTGCACCGACAGCCAGCGCACCATGGCCTGGGCCGCCGTCAGCCGAATCGTTTCACTCATGCTGCCATCTCCTTCAGCCCGCGGGCCTTGTCCCAGATCGCGCAGAGCCGCGCATATTTCGTGGCCATCGTTTCGACGGCCGCCGCGTCGGTCATCTCGCCCTTCAGCCAGGCCCGTGCGGCCTCGGCAAAGATGGTGCGGCCGACGGCAAAGCCCTTGACCAGGTCGTGCCGCGCCGCCAGCGCCAGGCTGGCCGCCAGGGCCTCTTCGCTGGCGTCCAGCCCCAGCACCACCACACCCCTGACATGCGGATCGTTCGCGGTGATCGCGGCACAGGCGGCGGTATAGGCGGCATCGGTCGCAAAGGGCTCCAGCTTCCACCAGTCGGGAAAGACGCCCAGGTCGTAGAACCGCTGAATCACCCGGGCCGAGGTCTGGTCATCGACCGGGCCAACCTTGGAGGGAATGATTTCCAACAGCATTTCCAGACGGTTGCGGCGGCAGGCGTGGAACAGGCGGGTGACCGTATCCTCTTGCGCGGCCCGCGTCGCGGCATCGTCGTCGGGGTGGTAAAAGCACAGGACCTTGACCACATGCTCCAGCGGCCATTCCGACAGACCTCCGAAATCGGGGCCGATTTCCGGCTCCAGCGTCAGCGGGCGCGAGCCGGGCCATTCCACCGGATGGCCGATCCAAAGGCCCGTGCCGGCGGCGCGGTACAGCGCCTCACGGCCCAGCCGGCTGTCGCACAGGATGCCATAGCCCGGCCGGCCGCCCGCCACCTGCAGGGCGGCGTCCAGGCACAGGCCCTTGAAGGCGCCGATCCTGTCGGGCGTGGCGCCCTCCATCGCCTCTAGCTGCATGCGGTGGTCAAAGGCAAAGACCCGCATCGTCGACCAATCCTTGTGCCGGTTGGTCGCCCAATGCACCTGCTCCAGCGCCGAATCCTTGCGCAAGGCGCGCTCCTTGACGCCGCGGGTCAGGAAGAACTGCAACTCTTCCCAGCTGGGATAGGCCGGGGTGCAGCCATGCCGCGACACGGCGAATGCCCCGCAGGCGTTGGCGTATTTCAGCGCCACCGGCCAGGGCTCGCCATCCAGCCAGCCCTTCAACAGGCCCGACATGAACCCGTCGCCCGCGCCCAGCACGTTGAAGACCTCGATCGGAAAGCCGGGGCCGGTCTCGCCGTCGTCCAGGCTGTCGGGAATGGCTCCGGTGAAGGCCACCGCGCCCATCGGTCCGCGTTTGCAGACCAGCGTCGCCTTTGACACCGCCCGCACCGCGCGCAGCGCCGCGATAGTGTCGGTGCTGCCGCCGGCAATGTGGAATTCCTCTTCGGTGCCGACGATCAGGTCGAAATGGTGCAGCGTCGCTTGCAGCTTGGCCGTCACCGCGGCGCTTTCGATGAACCGGCTTTCGCCCTCGCCATGGCCCGCCAGCCCCCAGAGGTTCGGCCGGTAGTCGATGTCCAGCGCGGTCTGCAGACCGTGCTTGCGCGCCAGCCGCAGCGCCTTCAGCACCGCCGCTTCGGTGCGCTTGTGGCTAAGGTGCGTGCCGGTGGCCACGACCGACCGCGCCTCGGCGATGAAGGCCTCGTCGATGTCGTCCTCGCACAGCGCCATGTCGGCGCAGTTTTCCCGGTAGAAGATCAGCGGGAACTGGTGCTGGTCGCGGATGCCCAAGAGGACCAGCGCCGTCAGCCGCTCGGGGTCGGTCCTGACGCCGCGCACGTCGACGCCTTCGCGCGCCAGTTCCTCACGGATGAAGCGGCCCATGTGTTCGTCGCCGACGCGGGTGATCAGCGCCGATTTCAGGCCCAGCCGCGCGGTTCCGGCGGCCATGTTGGTCGGGCTGCCGCCAATGTATTTCTGGAACGACCCCATGTCCTCCAGCCGGCCGCCGACCTGCGCGCCGTAGAGGTCCACCGAGGACCGGCCGATGGTGATGACATCCAGCGACTTCATGCGTAATCTCCCCCGACCGACCGGGCGCCGCCAGAGACTCAAGCGGGCTGCGGTTTTGGAATATTTATTCCATTTCAGCGCGCAGGGAAAGCGGAATCATCCGCCCCGCGCCGACCCCACGGCAACGGCCAGCGAGATCGCCATCGCGATGGTCGCCGACAGCGACCGGAAGGCGCCGAAATCCACCTCGGGCACCGTCAGCACGGCATCCGAGGTGCGCGCCAGCGGGCTGGTCATCCGGTCAGTCAGCGCCACCACCGGCAGGCCGCGGTCGCGCGCATCTTGCGCCAGGGCAATGGTTTCTTCGGAATAGGGCGCGAAGGTGATCGCCAGCAGCGCATCGCCCGCGCGCAGCGCGAAGCGGTGGTCCAGCTTGCCGACGCCATCGTGCAGCATCGCCGAAACCTGCATCTTCTCGAACACATAGGCCAGATAGCTGGCCACCGGAAAGGCGCGGCGCAGGCCGACCACATGCACCGTCTCGGCCCCTGCCAGCACCTCGACCGCGCGGTTCAGCGCCGCCTCGTCGACCGAGGTCGCCAGCACTTCCAGCGACATCCGCCCCGCCTCGACGAATTCGGCCAAGAGCGCGGCGGGGCTGCCGCGACCCTGGTCTTTCAGGTTGCGCAGCCGGGTCGAATAGTCGGGCCAGCCCGGCGCATAGGCGTCCCGGAACAGCTTCTGCATCTCGGAAAAGCCGGAAAAGCCCATGATCTGGCAGAACCGCATCAGCGCGCTTGGCGGCACCTCGGCCCCGGCGGCCAGTTCGGCCACGGTCGAGACCGCGATGCGGTCGGTATGGGCGGCGATATGTTCGGCGCATTGCCGCAGCCGCTTGGGCAGGTCGTCCAACTGCGCCGAAAGACGGTCGCGGAACTCCTCGACCGTGGCGGGGGCGGTGGCGGCTGGCGCGGGGACGGTGTCCATCTGAAATCCCTTGACAACGGGGGTGCCTGTCAGGCTAGCACGCATGGAACAAATATTCCAAGCGGAAAGCAGAACATGGCGGGTCTGGGCGTTGGTCTGATCGGAACGGGCTTCATGGGCAAGACCCATGCGCTGGCCTGGCGCAACGTCATCGCGGCGATGGGCGGCACGATGGGCGCCGTGGCCCCCCCGCGGCTGGAGGTGCTGTGCGACACCGCCGACCGCGCCCCGGCCATGGCCGCCCAGTTCGGCTTTGCCCGCGCCACCACCGACTGGCGCGCGCTCTGCGCCGATCCGGCCGTCGACGTGGTCTCGATCACCACGCCGAACCAGCTGCACCACCCCATCGCGCTGGAGGCGCTGCGCAACGGCAAGCATGTCTGGTGCGAAAAGCCGATGGCGCTGACACTTGCCCAGGCCGAAGAGATGGCCGAGGCCGCCGCCCGCGCCGGCACCGTGACAATGGTCGGCTACAACTACCTGAAGAACCCCGCCGTCACCCATGCGCAGCGCCTGGTCGCCGCCGGCACCATCGGCCGCGTCCACCAGTTCCGCGGCTGGGTCGACGAGGATTACCAGGCCGATCCCGACCTGCCCTGGACCTGGCGGGCGAAGCTGTCCGAGGCGGGCCTGGGCGCGCTTGGCGACATCGGCAGCCACCTCGTCAGCCTGGCCCATGCCACGGTGGGCGAGATCGACAGCCTGATCGCCGACATCCAGACCGTCTTCCCCACCCGCCCCCTGCCCGACGGCTAGGGCCGCGGCACCGTCGAGAACGAGGATTCCGCCAATGTCCTGGTGCGCTTCCGCAGTGGCGCCCAGGGGTCCATGGTGATCTCGCGCAGCGCCTGGGGCCGCAAGTCGCGGCTGGGGTTCGAACTGCACGGCACCCGCGGGATGATCATCTACGACCAGGAGCGGATGAACGAGCTGCAGCTTTACGTCAACGAAGGCGACCGCGCGACGCAGGGCTTCCGCACCATCCTGACCGGCCCGGCGCACCCCCCCTATGGCGAGTTCTGCCCCGCCCCCGGCCACCAACTGGGCTTCAACGAGCTGAAGGTGATCGAATGCGCGGCCCTTCTGCGCGGCATCGCGGGGCTGGAACCGGCGGCACCCAGCTTCGCCGATGCGCTGAAGATCGAGCGGGTGATCCACGCCATCGCCGCCAGCGCCCGGTCCGGGGGCACCCGCGTCACACCCTGAGCAACGCCGTTTCCTTTGAAGGAAACGGTCCGATTTCTTCGAAGAAATCGGCGCGGAGTTTTTGAAAACTCCGCAGCGCGCCCTGTCAGACTTCGCGCAAGCCCGCCCGGAACCGCGCCGCGTTGGCCCGGTAGCCCGCGGCCGAGGCCAGAAGCCGCGCCCGCGCCGTCTCGTCCAGTTGCCGCACCACCCGGCCCGGAGACCCCATCACCAGCGACCCGTCGGGAATCTCTTTCCCTTCGGTCACCAGCGCGCAGGCCCCGATCAGGCAACCCTTGCCGATCCTGGCCCCGTTCAGGATCGTCGCCCCCATCCCGATCAGGGTACCGTCGCCGATGGTGCAGCCATGCAGCATCGCCTTGTGCCCGATGGTGCAGTCGCGCCCGATGGTCAGCGGGTACCCCATGTCGGTGTGCAGCACGCAGTTTTCCTGGATGTTCGTCGCCTCGCCCACCACGATGGGTTCGTTGTCGCCGCGCAACACCGCGCCGAACCAGAGGCCGACGCCCGGCCCCAAGCTCACGCGCCCCATCACCTGCGCGCCCGGCGCCACCCAGGCATCGGCGTCGATCTGCGGTTCCACCCCGTCCAGCGAAAAGATCATCGCGCCTCGAACTCCCTGTTCAGCCCGCGCACGAAATCGCTCAGGCCAGGCTGGCGGTCGCGGCGCATCCTCTCGGCCTGAAGAACGGTCAGCAAGCTGTTGAAAGTCTTGTCAAGATCGTCGTTCACCAGGACATAGTCATATTCCGCCCAATGGCTGATCTCGGCCTGGGATTTCGCCATCCTTCCGGCGATCACCTCATCGGAATCCTGTGCCCGGCCGCGCAGCCGCCGCTCCAGTTCCGCAATCGAGGGCGGCAGCACGAAGACCGACACCACATCGCGCCCGAGCGCCGAGTTGCGGATCTGCTGGCCGCCCTGCCAGTCGATGTCAAAGAGCGTGTCGCGCCCCTCGGCCATCGCGACCTGAACCGGTCCCTTGGGGCTGCCGTAGAAGTTGCCGAACACCTCGGCATGTTCCAGCATCTCGCCCGCGGCCACCATTTCCTCGAAGTCGGCGCGCGAGCGGAAGAAATACTCGCGCCCGTCCACCTCGCCCGGCCGGGGCGCGCGGGTGGTGGCCGAGACCGAGAACCGGATCGTCGGGTCCCACTGCATCAGCATCTTCGCCAGCGTCGATTTCCCCGCCCCCGAGGGCGAGGACAGGATCAGCAGCAACCCGCGGCGTATCGTCGGCATCGTCATTCCACGTTCTGGACCTGCTCGCGCATCTGGTCGATCACCGTCTTGAGGTCAAGCCCGATGCGCGTCAGCCCGATGTCCTGCGCCTTGGACAGAAGCGTGTTCGCCTCGCGCAGGAATTCCTGCATCAGAAAATCGAAGCGGCGGCCGACCGGGGCGCTGTCGGCCAGTAGGCCGCGCGCCGCCGCCACATGGGCGTCCAGCCGGTCCAGTTCCTCGGTCACGTCCTGCTTGACCGCCAACAGCGCCAGTTCCTGCGCCAGGCGGGTTTCGTCCAGGCCGTCCGCGGCCGCCAGAAGCCGTGCCACCCCGTCGCGCAGCGCTTCGGCCGCGCGGGCGCGTCGCGCCTCGGCCGCTCTGCGCGCTTCGGTGGCCAGCGCGGCGATGCGGTCCAGTTGCGCCGCGATCACGGCGGCCAGCGCCGCGCCCTCGCCCTCGCGCATGGCATGGAAGGCGGCCAGCAGCGCCGGCAGGTCGGCCAGGATCGCGGCCCGCAAGGGCGCGGTGTCCTCATCCGCGGCGCCGGTTTCCAACACGCCGCGCATCGTCAACACATCGGCCGCGGTCGGCTGCGCCAAGGTCAGGCCCGAGCCCATCGCCACCGCCTCGGCGCGACCCAACGCGGCCAGAACCGCGCCCAGCACCGCTTCGTTCACCCGCAGCGCCTGGACGTCGCCGCCCTCGCGGGCGACGCGCAGCGACAGGCTGACGTTGCCGCGGCCCATGGCCTTCTGCAGTTCGGCCCGCAGCGCGACCTCCAGCCCGTCGATCCAGTCCGGCACCCGCAGGCGCAGGTCCAGCCCCTTGCCGTTCACGCTGCGGATATCCCAGGACCAGGCATGGCCCGCCCCCGCCCCCCGGCGGGCCGCAAAGCCCGTCATCGACACCGTCATGCTGCCCGTCCTTTCCCGCCGGCGCCACCGCGCCGGTATTTACCATTTGTCGAGATTTTCGCCCGAATCCCGCCGAATGGCGGTATCGTAACTTATCGGTAACAAATCTTGCCGCAGTCTTAACCCTGTCCGGGTCCGCCGTCACGCGGGCCCCGGGGCTGACGCGGCGACCGCCGGGGTGTGTACGGCAGGCGTCAGGTCTGAAGGGGGACTGCGATGGTTTTTTCGTTTCTGGGCGACCGCAGCGGCGACCGCAAGGGCAAGACCGACGGCGACAAGGCGCTGGCCCGCCTGCGCGGCCCGGCCGAAGTCCGCGCCTATTGGGAGGGCCTGCGCCGGGATGGCGCCATCCCCGCCCGCACCGACCTGGACCCCCGCGGCATGGCCGATGTGCTGGACCAGGTCTTCGTCGCCGAACGCATCGGCACCGGCCTAGTGCGCCTGCGCATCGCCGGCATGGCACTGGCCGACCTGGGCGGCATCGACATGAAGGGCCTGCCCCTGTCCACCCTCTTCGTGCCCGAGGCGCGGCTGCGCCTGGCCGAGGTGGTCGAGCGGGTCTTCACCCTGCCCGAGGCCGCCGAACTGCACCTGACGGCCGAGCGCAGCATCGGCCGGCCCGAACTGGTCGGCCGCCTGCTGCTGTTGCCGCTGCATTCCAATGGCGGCGCACGCGACCTGATTCTGGGCGTGCTGGCGACCGAGGGCGAGATCGGCCGCGCCCCGCGCCGCTTTGCGATCACCCGCGCGGTCGAAGAGCGGCTGGTGCTGCCGGCGACGCCGGCCCCGGCCGAGACGCGCGGCGCGGCCCCGGCCTTTGCCGAAGCCGCCGCGCCGCCGCCGCGTCCGCTGCCCGGCAAGCCGTTCCTGCGGCTGGTGCATTCCGCCGACTGAGCGGCGACCCGGCCGCGACCGGCGCCGATTTCCGCGCGGAAATCGGACCGGAATTCGCACGAATTCCGGTTCCCGGCCGGGCCGTTACAGCGCCACGCGCCGTGCCGCCTCGCGCTGCGCCGACAGTTCCTCGGCCACCAGGAACGCCAGTTCCAGCGATTGCGTCGCGTTCAGCCGCGGGTCGCAGGCGGTGTGGTAGCGGTCGGCCAGGCTTTCGTCCGACACCGCGCGCAAGCCGCCGGTGCATTCGGTCACGTCCTTGCCGGTCATCTCGAAATGCACGCCGCCGGGTACGGTGCCTTCGGCCTTGTGGATGGCGAAGAACTCGCGCACCTCGCCCAGGACGGCGTTGAAGGGCCGGGTCTTGTAGCCCGACGACGACTTGATCGTGTTGCCGTGCATCGGGTCGCAGGACCAGACCACCTTGGCGCCCTCGGCCTGGACGGTGCGGATCAGCCGCGGCAGGTGGTCGCCCACCTTGCCCGCGCCAAAGCGCGCGATCAGAGTCAGGCGGCCCGGCTCGTTCTCGGGGTTCAGCTTCGCCATCAGCACCTTCAGGTCCTCGGCCGTGGTCGAGGGGCCGCATTTCAGGCCGATCGGGTTCAGCACGCCGCGGCAGAATTCGACGTGCGCGCCGTCGGGCTGGCGGGTGCGGTCGCCGATCCAGATCATGTGGCCCGAGCCCGCCACCGGCTGGCCCGAGATCGAATCGATCCGGCAGAGCGCCTCTTCGTATTCCAGCAGCAGCGCCTCGTGGCTGGTGTAGAAGTCCACGCGCGACAGTTCCGGCGCGGTTTCGCTGTCGACCCCGGCCGCGTTCATGAAGTCCAGCGCGTCCGAGATGCGATTGGCCATCTCGCGGTAACGTTCGGCCTTGTCATGCTCGGCAAAGCCCAGCGTCCAGGCGTGCACCCGGTGGATATCGGCAAAGCCGCCGGTCGAGAAGGCGCGCAAGAGGTTCAGCGATGCCGCGGCCTGGGTATAGGCCTGCAGCATCCGCTGTGGATCGGGCATGCGGGAGGCCATGTCGGGTTCGAAGCCGTTGATGATGTCGCCGCGGTAGCTGGGGTATTCGACGCCCCCGATCACCTCGGTCGGCGCGCTGCGCGGCTTGGCGAACTGGCCCGCCATGCGGCCGACCTTGATCACCGGCACCTTGGCGCCGTAGGTCAGCACCACCGCCATCTGCAGCATCACGCGGAAGGTGTCGCGGATGTTGTCTGCGCTGAATTCCTCGAAGCTTTCGGCGCAGTCGCCGCCTTGCAGCAAAAAGGCCTTGCCCTCGGCCGCCAGCGCCAGCTGCTTCTTCAGCCGCCGGGCCTCGCCCGCAAAGACCAGGGGCGGGTACTTGGCCAGCTTCGCCTCGACCGCCGCCAGCGCGGCGGCATCCGGATAGTCGGGCATCTGGACCCGCGGCTTTGCGCGCCAATCCGATTTCGTCCATCCCTTGGTCATGGCTTTCACCCCAGTCGTTTGCGGTAACGGCATGCCTATACGCCGCGCGGCGGACGATGCAAAGGCCGAAACGGGAACGGAATGGCGAGAACCTCCCCTTGCGGCGGCCCATGAATTCGGGTTCATGTACCACAAACGACGCGAACAGGTCGCAGACATGCCCACGCCTCCGCGCAAGGCCACCCAGAGCCCGCAGGACCGCCCGCCCCGGCGGTTCGTCTTCCTGTTGCTGGACCGCTTTACCATGCTGGCCTTTGCCGGCGCCATCGAACCCCTGCGCATCGCCAACCGCGTCGCCGGCAAGACGCTTTACACCTGGGTGCTGGCCGGAGAGAACGGGCGCGAGGCGGTCTGTTCCAACGGCGCCGCCTTCCGGCTGGACATCGGGCTGGAAGAGATCGAGCGCGACGATACCGTGCTGGTCTGCGGCGGCATCGACGTGCAGCGTGCCACCACCAAGGCCGTGCTGAACTGGATCCGGCGCGAGGCGCGGCGCGGCGCCACCATGGGGGGCCTGTGCACCGGCGCCTATGCGCTGGCGCGCGCGGGCCTATTGGACGGCAAGAAGGCCACCATCCACTGGGAAAACCAGGACGGCTTCCTTGAAGAATTCGAGGATGTGCGGCTGACCAAGTCGGTCTTCGTGATGGACGGCAACCGCTGGTCCACCGCCGGCGGCACCTCGTCGCTGGACCTGATGCTGAAGGTGATCGCCGCCGACCATGGCGAGGACCTGGCCAACACCGTGGCCGACCAGCTGATCTATTCCACCATCCGCACCGACCAGGACACCCAGCGGCTGTCGATCCCCACCCGGATCGGCGTGCGCCACCCCAAGCTGAGCCAGGTCATCCAGATGATGGAGGGCAACATCGAAGACCCGATCTCTCCGGCCGACCTGGCCGAGGATGTCGGCATGTCCACCCGCCAGCTGGAGCGCCTGTTCCGCCGCTACCTGAACCGCAGCCCCAAGCGGTACTACATGGAACTCAGGCTGCAAAAGGCGCGCAACCTCTTGATGCAGACCGACATGAGCGTGATCAACGTCGCGCTGGCCTGCGGCTTCGCCAGCCCGTCGCATTTCTCGAAATGCTACCGCAGCCATTACAACACCACTCCCTACCGCGAACGCGGGACCCAGGGGATGCCGGGCGCGGTGGCGGTGCGGCTTTCGATCTGATGCCCGTCAATCCGGCTTGCCCGGACGGCGGCCCGTGCTAGGCTGCGGCAACGGGCCTACCGACAGGCCCCCCCGACAGGCCCCCCCGACAGGCTGACCCGCCATGCTGAAACGCCTTGCCCTTGCGGCCCTTCTTGCGCTTGGCACCCTGTCGCCCGCACTGGCCGACCGCTACGCGCTGGTCGTCGGCAATGATGCCTATGCCGAGCTTCCGCCCCTGCAAAAGGCGGTGAACGATGCCACCGCCGTCGCCGCCGCGCTGGAATCGCAGGGCTTTGCCGTCACGCTGCTGACCGACGCCGGCCGCCGCGCCATGACGCGCGGCCTGTCGGACCTGGCCGCCCGCATCCGCCCCGGCGACGAGGCGCTGTTCTATTTCGCCGGCCACGGGGTCGAGGTGGCGGGCCGCAACTACCTGTTGCCCGCCGACGCCCCCGCCGTGAAGCCCGAGGAGGAATCCTTCCTGACCGCCGAAAGCGTGGCGGCCGATGATGTGGTCTTCACCCTTCAGGGCCGCGGCGCCGCCGTCACCGTGCTGATCCTGGACGCCTGCCGCGACAACCCCTTCCCGCGCGAGGGCACCCGCTCGGCCGGCTCGGCCCGCGGCCTGGCGCCGATCGCGCCGCCCGAGGGGTCGTTCATCCTGTTCTCGGCCGGGGCCGGGCAGACCGCGCTGGACCGGCTGGGCGGCACCGACCATGACCCGAACTCGGTCTTCACCCGGGCGCTTCTGCCGCTTCTGGCGCGCGGCGACCTGACGCTGCCGGAACTGGCCCGGCTCTTGCGCGGCGAGGTCGAGGCGACGGCCGCCACCATCGGCCACAAGCAGCGCCCCGCCTATTACGACGAACTGACCGGCGACTATGCCATCGCCACTGCGGCCGGGCGCGGCGCGGTTCCGCTGGGTGGCACCGTCGCGGATGCGCCGGTGGCCGACCCCGCCGCCTGCGCCGCCGCTGCCGCCGACTGGCCTGCCGTGGTGGCGCTGCAAGACCCGCTGACGATGCGCGCCTTCGCCGAGGCCCACGCCGCCTGCGTGCCGCTGTCGCATGCCGCCCTGGCCGAGGCCGACCGGCTGGACACCGCCAAGGCCAGCGACCCCGGCGCCGCCCAGCCCGAGGACTGGCCCGAGGTCTACGCCGCCGCCCCGCCACCCGACGATTCCGCTGCGGTGGCCGAAGTGGCCCCCGCCGCCGTCCCCGAGCAGGCCGCTGCCGCCCAGCCGATGGCCCCGCTGGAAACCTGGCGGGTGCGGCTGGGGGTGTCCGAGGGCTACGTCAACGTCCGCCAGGGCGCCGGCACCATGCACCCAATCCTGTTCTCGATCGCCGCCGGCGCCGGCGGGATCGAGGTCGACCAATGCCGCCCGCCCGACCCCGGCGGCGGCAGCTTTGACTGGTGCTTCATCCGCTATGGCGGCCAAGAGGGCTGGGTCTCGTCGAACGGGATCGAGCGGGAATGACCCTGCGCGCGCTGGCGCTGGCGCTGCTTGGCCTGTCGACCCCTGCCCTGCCAACCCCCGCCCTGGCCGATGACCTGCCGCCCGGCTGGGTGCGTCTTTCCGCCATCGCCCCCGGCATCGCGCAGGACATCCGCTATGCCCGCGCCTTCAACTTTACCGGCGCGCCGGTGCCGGGCTACGAGGCCGCCGAATGCCTGCTGCGGCGCGAGGCGGCCGAGGCGCTGCTGCGCGCCGAGGCGCGGCTGAACGATCAGGGCTATGGCCTGATCCTGTGGGACTGCTACCGCCCCGCCCGGGCGGTGGCCCGCTTTGCCCGCTGGGCCGAAACCACTGATGGCCCCGACCTGTCGGCCACCTTCTTTCCCGGCCTGGCCCGCAAAGACCTGATCCCGCAGGGCTACATCGCCCGCCGCTCGGGCCATTCGCTGGGGGGCACGGTGGATGTGGGGCTGATCCGGCGGGGCGATCCGGTCCTGCGCCCGGTGGCCGCAGGCCCCTGCGACGGCCCCCTGTCCGACCGCGCCGCCGAAAGCACGCTGGACCTGGGCACCACCTTCGACTGCTTCTCGGCCCTGTCGGCCACCGATGCCGCGGTGTCGGCCGGGGCCCGCGCCAACCGGCAAAGGCTGGCGCAGGCGATGCAGGCCGAAGGGTTCCGCCCCTACGCCGCCGAATGGTGGCACTTCCGGCTGGACCTGGCCGGGGCCGAGCCGCAGGATTTCCCGGTGCGCTGACCGCTCAGGGCGCCAGCCGGTAGACCGCCCCGTCCTGCACCGACAGGAACCAGATCGACCCATCCGGCGCCTCGGCCACGTCGCGCACCCGGCCGGTCTGCGGCCCGGCGATGCGTTCCTCGGCATAGCCGGTGGCGGCGGGGGTGTCGGGGTCCAGCCGGCCCAGGAAATCGCTGTTCAGCGAGCCGAAGAAGATGTCGCCGCGCCAGTCGGGCACCAGCGCGCCGGAATAGACCATCAACCCCGAGGGCGCGATTGACGGGTCCCAGTAATGCAGCGGCTGCTCCATCCCCTCGGCCGCGGTGCCCGTGCCGATCCGGCCACCGCCATAGTCCTGGCCATGGCTGATGACCGGCCAGCCGTAGTTGCGCCCGGCCACGGGCGCGTTCAGCTCGTCGCCGCCCTGCGCGCCGTGTTCGACCGTCATGAGCCGCCCCCCTGCGTCCAGCGCCGCGCCCTGGATGTTGCGGTGGCCCAAGGAGATCACCCCCGCCCGCCAGCCCGGGGCCAGCGCCACGACGGAACCGTCGCGCGCCATCCGCACCACCTTGCCGATGCTGCTGGCCGGGTCCTGCGCCGCCAGGCCCTCGGGCCCGGTGCCGCGGTCGCCGGTGGTCAGCACCACCGCGCCATCGGGCATCTCGACCAGACGCGCGCCAAAGTGCCGCCCGCCGCGCGCCCCGTCGCCCAGGAACAGCGTCTCGAAACGCTCAAGCCGGGTGCCGTCCGCCGACAGCCGCCCGCGGCCCGCCGCCGTGGCAAGGCCGCCCGGGGCGGACGCCGAGAACGCCAGCCAGACTTCGCGGCTGGTGGCGAAATCGGCCGGCAGCATCACGTCCAAGAGGCCGCCCTGCCCTTCGGCCGCCACCTCCGGCACCCCACCGACCGCCACCGCCGCGCCATCATCCACCCGCAGCAAGCGCCCGTCGCGTTCGGTCACCAGGAACGACCCGTCGGGCAGGAAGGCCAGGCCCCAGGGCTCAACCAGCCCCGTCGCCATCGCCTGCACCTGCATCGGCCCGGCCGAAGTGGCCAGCGTCTCGGCCGCGGCCGGCAGCGCGGCGGCAAGGCCGCAGAAATGGATCGCAAGCGCGCGCATGGCCCGGCCCTCGGCTGTTCCCACCCTGTTCAACCTAGGGTGCAGGCCAGCCCCGGCCAAGCCCACCACTCGGTTGTGACCGGCCCCGGCGGTCTGCCGGCACCGTCCTGCGG
>JAGPCN010000022.1 GCA_018058035.1 Fuscovulum sp. | reverse complement strand
CTGAACGACGAAGTGGCCTTCAAGTACAAGATGAGCGCGGTTCAGGCCGCGCTTGGCATCGCGCAGATGGAGCGGATCGGCGCGTTGATCGACTACAAGCGGCGGCTGTTCGGCTGGTATCGCGACCGGCTGGCCGGGGTGCCGGGCTTGCAGCTGAACGCCGAGCCGCAGCAGGTGCGCAACAGCTACTGGATGGTGACGGTGGTGCCCGAGGCCCGCTTTGGCCATGACAAGTTCAGCCTGCAGGCGGGGTTGCGGGCGCGCGGCGTCGACAGCCGGCCGTTCTTTTCCCAGCTGTCCGGCCTGAAGGCCTATGCCGGCCGCAGCGACAGCGCGCGCTTCCTGCCCTCAGCGCCGGCGGGGGCAGCGGCGGCGACGCGCGGGGTGAACCTGCCCTCGGGCTATGGCTTGGACGAAGCCACGGTGGACCGCGTCTGCGCGGCCCTGCTGGACACGCTGGCTACCCCCGCCTGAGCCGCGCCGACAGCGCCTCGGCCCGATGATAAAGCCACAGCGACAGCCGATGCGGGCGGGCCAGCGGCTGGGCCAGAACGGCGCGCGCCCCGGCGGCGTCGCCCGCCTGCGCCAACAGTTTCAACTGCCGTTGCAACAGGTGCTTCGCGGCATCGGGCCGGGTCGCCAGCCAGTCGGCATGGCGCGACAGGATCAGGCCGAAGTAGCCCGCGCGTTCGGCCGCCCTGGCGGCCTGGGTCAGGTGGCCGCGTTCGCCCGCGGCCCCGCCGTGCTGGCGCACCATCACCCCCGGCGCGGGCTGGCGCAGGCCCGCAAGCCCCGCGCGCAAAAGGCGGATCGAGAATTCGGTGTCCTCGTTCACCCGGATATCCTCGGCGATGCCGCCGGTGGCCAGAAAGGCCGCGCGGTCGATCCAGAAGCCGCAGCCCAGGCCCGCGACCTGGCGGCGGAACGGGCGCACGTCGGCGACCGGAGTGGCCGGACCGGGGGCAAAGGCGGCCATGGCAGGGGTGTCGAGGCCCTGAAAGGTGGCGATGGCGGAAAAGCCGTAGTCGGCGCGCTGGCCCAGCACCCAAGGCGCATAGCCGGGCAGGATCAGGTCGTCGTCGTCCAGAAACAGGATGCGCGCGCCCTTTGCCTGCGCCACGCCCCAGTTGCGCGCGCCGGAGGCGCCGGGGGCCGCTTCGCTGACCGTCACGCGCAGGCGCGGGTCGGCGGGCAGGCTGTCGGCGGCGGGGGGCGTGCTGCGGTCGTCGACCACCAGCACTTCGGCCCCTTCGGGCAGCGCGGCCAGGGCCGAGCCGACCGCCGACGCCAGCAGCCGGGGGCGGTCCTTCGTGGGGATGACGATGGAAAGCCGCAGACCTAAGGCAGTCACGCCAGGTCGCTCCATTTCAGCTGGGTGTTGCGGGTGACGGCGCGGGTCAGCCGCTTGCCCACCACCTTGTCGAAGTCGTAGGCGGCGATCTCTCCGCTGCCTGGCCGCCGCGCCCAGATGTCCATCTCGCCGATCACGTGGCCTGCGGGCAGGTCCTTGTCAGCCACCACGCTGCCACGGGCAAAGCGGTAGACGTCTTCTTCCGGCGCGGTGCGCTGCTTGGGGTTGTTCGCCGCGATCCAGATTTCGTGGCTGCGGTCGATCAGGAACCGCAACTCGGCCGGGTCCATCGAGTTGATGATGTCGGGGCCCTTGCGATAACGGGTGTCGGTATAGTGCCGTTCCAGGATGCTGGCGCCAAGCGCCACCGAGGCCAGCGCCATTTCCGGGCCGATGGAGTGGTCGGAAAAGCCGACGACGGCCTTGGGGAAGGCCTGCGCAAGGTCGGTCACGCCGCGCAACGACACGATTTCTGGCGGGCTGGGGTAAAGGTTGGTGCATTCCAAGAGCGCGTAAGGCACCCCGGCGCGGTCCAGGATATCGACGGATGCCCGAATGGTTTCAATGGTTTGCATGCCGGTCGACAGGATCACCGGCTTGCCCTTGCGGGCAATGTGGCGGATCAGCGGGATATTGTCGGCCTCTCCGCTGCCGATCTTGTAGGCGGGGACGTCCTGGCCTTCCAGCCAGTCGGCGGCGGCGCGGGAAAAGGGGGTGGAGATCCAGATCATCCCCAAGGACTCGGTATAGCGCTTCAGCTCTGCCTCTTCGTCCAGGGTCAGCGCGCAGCGTTCCATCACATGCCAGATCGAGACATCGGCGTTCGGCGGAAAGATCGCCTTGGCCTCGTCGGTCATCTCGTCTTCGATGATGTGGGTCTGGTGCTTGACCATCTCGCAGCCCGCCCCGGCGGCAAGGCGGACCATCTCTTTCGCAACGCCAAGGTCGCCGCCGTGGTTGATGCCGATCTCGGCGATGACCAGGGGCGGATGGGCGGGGCCGATCTTGCGGCCGGCGATGGTGATTTCGTTGGGCATCATGCTCTCCTGTCGCGGACCGGGATGGCGAAGGCAGGGCGGCTTGTCAAGAAAACGGGTAGCGCGCCAGTTCGTCATGGCGGCTGCCGCCGGGATGCAGGGTGGATTGCCACAGCACCATGTCGCGCACCTGCCAGGGGCCCGCGGCAAAGGGGGTGGTCGCAACGGCGCGTTCCAGAGGCGCGGCAGCGGGGCCTTTCAGCGGCGGAAAGCGGCCCAGGGTGACGTGGGGGGTATACTTGCGATGCTCGGGCGTCAGGCCGGCGTTGCGGGCGGCCTGTTCGGCCCGGGCCTGCAGGTGCAGCAGCGCATCGCTGGGCGCCACGGCCGCAAAGGCGACCCGCGGCCGGTCGCCGCCGAAAAGGCCAAGGCCCTGCAACGACAAGGAAAACGGCGCGACTTTGAGGGCCGCAAAGGACTCGTGCGCGGCCTCGAGGGCCGGCTCGGGGCAGTCGCCCAGAAAGACCAGCGTCAGGTGCATTTGCGCCGGGTCCACCCGGCGCGGCAAGGGCAGCAGGAATTGCTGCACCGCCAGCGCGCTGCGGACGGTATCGGGCAGGTCAAGGCCAAGAAAGGCGCGGATCATCGGGCAGCCAGAACCTCCAGCCGGTCCAGGATGACCTGTCTTACCGGCCCTTCGCGCGGCGCGTCCAGCAGGGTTTCCAGCATCGCGGGCGCGGGCGGCGGACGGTTGCCGCCGTTCCACGACAGGGCGGCCAGCACCTCTCGGGCCTCGGGGGGCAGCCGGTCCGGCATTTCGTACCCCGCCAGAAGCCCCCAGATCGCCGTCCAGAGCCGCCCGACCGACCACGGGTTGTAGCCGCCCCCGCCCAGCACCAAGAGGCGGGGCGCCAGCGGGCGCAGCGCCGCCAGCGCCTCGAGGTAGGCGCGGTTCGACAGGCACAACCGGCTGAGCGGGTCCTCTGTCAGACTGTCGGCCCCGCATTGCACCACCAGCGCCTGCGGGGCGAACCCGGCCACGCGCGGCAGGATCAGGCGGTGCAGCACCGCCCGCGCCTCGGTATCGTTGTAGCCGCGCGGCACCGGCAGGAAGAAGCCGGAGCCGCCCGCCCGGTCGGTCAGCCCGCCGGAAAACGGCCAGCGGTTTTCCTCATGAACCGAGATCATCCGCACCCGCGGATCGCCGGCAAAGGCCAGCTCGACCCCGTCGCAATGGTGCGCGTCCAGGTCGACATAGGCCACGCGGCTTAGCCCCGCGGCCAGCATCACCCGGATCGCCAGCACCACGTCGTTCAGGTAGCAAAAGCCGTTCGCCCGGTCGGGCAGGCCATGGTGCGTGCCGCCGCCCGGCACGTGCACCGTGCCGGCCCCGGCGTGGGCCAGCACCTCGGCCGCCCACATCGCGCCCCCCGCGCCGGTGGCAGGGCGGCGGAACATCTGCGCAAAGACCGGGTTCGACAGCGTGCCCAGGCCGTGGCGGGCGCGGATGTCCTCTGTCACCGCGCCGGTCGCCTCGGCCCGTTGCAGGGCGGCGACATAGTCGGGGGTGTGGAACAGGTGCAGCGCCGCCGGTCTGGCCCGGGGCGAGGGGCGGAACCGCCCCGGAGGCAGCCAGCCCAGGGCGCGGGCCAGGTCCATCACGGTCGAAACACGGGGTACCCGCAGCGGATGCGTCGCGCCATAGGACGAGCCGCGATAGACCTCGGACCCCAGGAACAGCGGGCCGGCGACGGCCGAGCCCGGACCCGGCGGCCGCGGCCTCACGGCAAAAGCTGCTCGATCGCGCGGCGGATCGGCTGCCCGGTGGGCTTCGGCCCCGACCCCCAGGTGCCGGCGACCTGACCGGCAGGGTCCAGCAACACCTTGTTGAAGTTCCAGCCGGGCTGGAAGCCTTCGGTCTCGCGCAGCCAGGCATAGAAGGGGTGCGCGTCGGGGCCGGTGACGGCGGTGATCTCGGTCATCGGCAGGGTCAGGTCGAAAGTGGTGGCGCAGTATTCCTTGACTTCGGAGTTCGACCCCAGCTCTTGCCGGAAGTCGTCCGAGGGCACCGCCAGCACCAGCAGGCCCTTCGGCCCGTATTGTTCGTGCAGGGTCTGCAGGTCGTCGAACTGGCCCGCAAAGCCGCAAAGCGAGGCCGTGTTGACCACCAGCACCGGCTTGCCCTTCCAGTCGTCCAGGTCGATCGTGCCCCCGTCGATCGAGGAAAAGGTGAACCCGGCCCAGGCCGGGCCGGACAGGGCAAGGGCGGCGGCAGCCGACACAAGCAGGTAGCGCATGGCAGTCTCCATTGCGGGGCTTGCTTCAGACATAGCCCGCAACCCCGCGCCGTCAAACCGGGCGCGGCCGCGGAACAGCGGGCCAAACCGCCGGATGCAGGTTTTCCCCCCCTGTAATTCTTTACCCTTTCGTGCAAGTCTGGAATTGGAGTGCAACCGGGACCCGGGAATACGGGCCCTCTCGGCGAGCAGGCGGATGGGTAAGGAAGACAATCGGTTTCCGGCCGACGCGCCCTGCGGCATGGCCGCGCTGAACCAGTTCGGCGCCCTGTGCTGGCGCCGGCACGGCAACGGCCACGAGGTGCTGCTGATCACCAGCCGGGACACCGGACGCTGGGTGATTCCCAAGGGCTGGCCGATGCGCGAGATGACCCCTCCCGAGGCCGCCGCCCGCGAAGCCTGGGAGGAAGCCGGGGTCCAGGGCACCACCGCGGCCGAGGGCCTGGGGTTCTTTGCCTACCGCAAGGGGCTGGCGCCCGACCGCGCCCTGCCCTGCGTCGTCGAGGTCTTTGCGCTGAAGGTCGACCGCCTGGCCGACCGCTACCCCGAAAAGGGGCAACGCCGCCGCAAGTGGTTCCGCCCAGAAAAGGCCGCCAGAAAGGTGGATGAACCCGACCTGCGCCAGCTGATCCTGGCCTTCGTCCCGCCCGCGGCCGAGGCCGCCCCGGCGCGCCGGGCCGGAGACAAGGCTTGAACCCGCCGCAGGAAAGCCTAGGTTCGCATCGGTCCCGCACGGGAGCGAAGGCACGGGTGCCCGGATGATCCGCTACACATTGACCTGCGACAAGGGCCACGGCTTCGACAGCTGGTTCCAGTCGGCCGAGGCCTTCGACAGCCTGCGGACCGCCGGCCAGGTCTTCTGCCCGGTCTGCGGCGCCACCCGGGTGGAAAAGGCACTGATGGCGCCCAGTGTCCGCCCGGCCCGCAAGGCGGCCGCGGCCGAGCGCAAGCCCGACCTTTCCGCCCCGGCCTCGGACCTTGAACAGGCGCTGGCGGAACTGCGCCGCCAGGTCGAGGCGAATTCGGACTATGTCGGGGTGAACTTCGTGGCCGAAGCACGGGCGATGCACGAGGGCGAAAAGCCCGAACGCTCGATCTACGGTGAGGCACGGCCGGAAGAGGCGATCAAGCTGCTGGAAGAGGGCATCCCGATCGCCCCCCTGCCCTTCCTGCCGGCCCGCAAGGCGAACTGAGGCGGCTGAAACAATCGACGCCTGACGGCGAAGCCTTTCCTCTCGTCGTCGGCAGTCGCCTCCTCCTCGGCTGATGGGGGCCAGCCCCCCAAACCCCCCGGGGTACTTGCACCGGACTGAAGGGGCATGGACTTCATTCTGGTCCAAATACCCCGGGGAGCTCGAGGGGCGGCGCCCCTCGTCAGGCGACATCGGCAAAGGGAACCGACGCCAGCCAAAACGAAAAAGGCCTGCGGCGGCAGCCGCGCAATTGCTTCACCGCCCGAGGCCGGCGCGCGATCAGTAGATGTAGCGGATCTGTTCGGTCCAGAACCGTTCCATCCGGCGCAGGGCGGTGTTGATCTCGTCCATACCGCTGGTGTCGACCAGGCTGCGCTTCTCGATCCCCTCGGCGTGGCGCGCAAACAATTCGCCCACCAGGCCACGGACGCGGCGGCCCTTTTCGGTCAACCGCACCCGCACCGAGCGGCGGTCGATCTCGCTGCGCTGGTGATGCATGTAGCCCAGTTCGACCAGTTTCTTCAGGTTGTAGCTGACGTTCGAGCCCTGGTAATAGCCACGGGTCTTCAGCTCGCCCGCCGTCACCTCGTTCTCGCCGATGTTGAACAGCAAAAGCGCCTGAACGGAGTTGATCTCGAGGATCTGCAACCGTTCGAATTCGTCCTTGATGACGTCAAGCAGCAACCTGTGCAGGCGTTCGACCAGCGCCAGGTTGTCAAGATAGCAGGCAAGGAACGCTTTCTGCGAACCATCGAGAAGGGGTTGGTGAACGGTCATGGGGCACTCCGCCTCGTGTGGAACGGGGGCAGAATCGGCACAAACCGCAAACATTCCGTAAACTCGCGCCGGTTTTGCCGCAAAGACGCGGCGAAATCAGCGTTTCAGCCGGGCCCTGGCAAAGGCGCCGATCCGTGCCAGCAGCGGCGCCAGCCCCTCTGGCGGCGCCGACTGGCCCAGAAGCCAGGCCATCAGGTCCTGGTCGTTCTCGTCCAGCAGCCGGTCGTAGACCGCAAGGTCGTCCTCGACCATGGTCTCCAGCTCTGCATCGGCAAAGGGCCCCAGCACCAGGTCCATCTCCTTGGTGCCGCGCCGCCAGCTGCGCATCCGCATCCGTTTCAGGCGTGCCTCCGCCGTCTCTGCCATGCCCCGCGTCCTTCCCGCTTGCCCCTGTCGCGGCCGGACCCTAAGACGGGCGCGGCGCGATTTCCAGCCACCGAAAGGACGCATCCCATGGCCTTCCTCTCCGACACGCTGGCCCGCGTGAAACCCTCGCCCACCATTGCCGTCACCAGCAAGGCGGCCGCGCTGAAGGCCGAGGGGCGCGACATCATCGGCCTGGGTGCCGGCGAGCCGGATTTCGACACGCCCGAACACATCCGTGATGCCGCCAAGCGGGCAATCGACAACGGCAAGACCCGTTATACGGCCGTCGACGGCATCCCCGAGCTGAAGGCCGCGATCTGCTCGAAGTTCCTGCGCGAGAACGGCCTGACCTACACGCCGCAGCAGATCAGCGTCGGCACCGGCGGCAAGCAGATCCTCTACAATGCGCTGATGGCGACCTGCAATCCCGGCGACGAGGTGATCATCCCGGCGCCCTACTGGGTCAGCTATCCCGACATGGTGCTGCTTGCGGGCGGCACGCCCGTGCCGGTGGTCTGCGGCATCGAGACGCAGTTCAAGCTGACACCCGCGCAGCTTGAGGCCGCGATCACCCCGCGCACCAAGTGGTTCATCTTCAACAGCCCCTCGAACCCCACCGGCGCGGGCTATACCCGCGCCGAGCTGAAGGCGCTGACCGAGGTGCTGATGCGCCACCCGCATGTCTGGATCATGTCGGACGACATGTACGAGCACCTGGTCTTCGACGACTTCGAATTCTGCACGCCGGCCGAGGTGGAGCCGGGCCTTTACGACCGCACGCTGACCTGCAACGGCGTCTCCAAGGCCTATGCGATGACCGGCTGGCGGATCGGCTATGCCGGGGGGCCGGTGGCGCTGATCAAGGCGATGGGCACGATCCAGAGCCAGTCGACCTCGAACCCCTGTTCGGTCAGCCAGCATGCAGCGCTCGAGGCGCTGTCGGGTCCGCAGGACTTCCTGAAGGACTGGCGCGCGGTGTTCCAGGGCCGCCGCGACCTGGTGGTCAGCATGCTGAACCAGGCGCAAGGCATCACCTGCCCGAAGCCGGAAGGCGCCTTCTACGTCTATCCCGACATTTCCGGCTGCATCGGCAAGGCCACCCCCGGCGGCACCGTCATCACGAATGACGAGGTCTTTGCCACCGCCCTGCTTGAGGAAACCGGCGTGGCCGTGGTCTTCGGCGCGGCCTTCGGCGTGTCGCCGAACTTCCGCGTCAGCTACGCGACCAGCGACGACACCCTGCGCGAGGCCTGCGCCCGCATCCAGCGGTTCTGCGCCGCGCTGGTCTAGGCCCCAGGCCACCGGAGGACGCCATGAAAGCCGCCTTTCCCGTGCTGACGGCCTTGGCGCTGGCCGGGTGTTCCTATGCCACCGTCTCGGCCACGCCGATCCTGTTGCCCGACGGCAGCGAGGGCTATCGCTATACTGGCCGGGCGAACTTTGCCTATCAGACCGGGCGGGCCGATCAGGTGATGGCCGAGACCTGCGCCCGCCAGGGCCTGTCGCCGCTGATCGTCGCGCAAGAGACCCGGCCGGTGGGCACCGGCGCCCTGGTCAGCGGGGCGGCGGTGAACATCGGGGCGAACCTGCAGCAGGAAATCCTGTTCAAGTGTCGCTGAGGACGGGATAAGCTGACACCATGGCCGACCGGATCCCAGCGACACCCTCCTTGCGCGCTTTCGCGGCGCCGGCGGATTTCCCGAGACGGCCGGGCCTGGGCAGGGGCGGACGGGGCCGCGCGAGGACGGCCCCCGAGGGAGCGCCGCCGCCTCGGGCCACCAGCGTCGATGCAAGGGGGGCCGCAGATGGCCGGTGATCTGCCCGACTACTATTTCCGCATCCGCGAGAACGGCGCGGCCGTGTTCAGGGTGGATACCGAGAACCGCCAGCGCCGGATCGAGCTGGAAGAGATCGCCGTGGTCAACGTGAAGAACGGCAACATCAAGCCGCATGGCGAGGTGAAGCTGACCGCCGCCGACCTGAAGGTGATCGAGGACTGGCTGGCCCGGCGCCGCGCGCTGCTGGAGGCGCGGGACGTCGACGACATCCTGCGGGCGGTCGACCACATGAACCTGACCACGCAATGGGTGGTGTCGAAGGCCAGCGATGCGCAACTGGACGAGGTGACGGATGCGCTCTTGCTGGCGATGCACGACCTGCGCTCGGTTCTGGTGCGGAAAAAGGCCGAACGGCTGATGCAGGGCGACAAGGCCGCCGAATAGGGACTCGATTTTTCGTCGAAAAATCGCCAGTCGGCGAAACGGAGACGCGATCTTTCGTCGAAGGATCGCGGCGCCACCGATCAGGATCACGATCTTTCTGCGAAAGATCGCGGGCCCGCCCCGTCAGCCGGCGCGGGCAACCGGGATTCAGATCTGCTTTTCCGGCATCTGCACGACCAGCCCGTCCAGCGCCGGGCTGACCTTGATCTGGCAGGTCAGGCGCGAGCGCACCGGATCGGGCTGCCAGGCGAAATCCAGCATGTCCTCTTCCATGCTGTCCTTCTTCGGCAGCTTCTCGACCCACTCGGGCGCGACATAGACGTGACAGGTCGAACAGGCGCAGGCGCCGCCGCAATCGGCCTCGATCCCCGGAATGCCGTTGTCGCGCGCGCCCTCCATGACGGTCAGGCCATTGGCCACCTCGACCTCGTGCCGCTTGCCGTTGTGTTCGACGTAAGTGATCTTCGCCATTGCCTTCCCTCGGGTCCCGGTGACGCAACCGCGACATAGGCCAGTTCGCGGGGATTTGCCAGAGGGGCAGATATGTTCTACATATGTTCCGATGCCGCGTGATGACCGCCCCCCGTCTGCCGCCGACCCCGCTGGCTGGTTTGCGCCGCTGCCCGCGCCGGGCAGCTGGCCGCGCCCGCCCGCCGCCCTGCCTGCGGCGCGGCTGGACGAGCCGCCCGCGGGCGCGCGGGTCTGCGTGGCGGGGCTGGTGCTGGTGCGCCAGCGCCCCGGCACCGCCAAGGGCGTGATCTTCGTCACGCTCGAGGACGAGACGGGCGTCGCCAATGTGGTGGTCTGGGCCAAGGTCTACGAACGCTTCCGCCGCGCGGTGATCGCCGGGCGGCTGTTGCGGGTGACGGGGCGGTTGCAGCGCGAGGCGGGGGTGGTGCATGTCGTGGCCGAGACGATCGAGGACATCTCGCCGCTGCTGGACCGGCTGCTGGACCCCGACTTCCGCCATGACGGCACGCGCGCCGGCGACCAACCCTGAGCAACCCGGAATTCGCACGAATTCCGGTGCGATTTTCGTGCGAAAATCGCCTGCGCCATCCCGCCCCCCCGTGCCCGGAATGCCACGCACCTGCCCCTTCGCGCCGCCCCGCGCGCGCCCCGGGCTTCCCGCGCCCCCCTGCGCCGCGCTATCGTGCCGGGAATGCGGGCAAAAGACCCGCGCGACGGCAGAGCAGATGATCAAGGACCATTCCGCAGCGCGCGCCCTTGCGGCGCTTTGCCTGCTGGCACTTGCCGGCTGCGCCGGCATGCCGCCACCCGACACGGCCTCACGCGCCGATTTCTCGGGCGAACTGGTGCTGCGCGACGAACCCGGCCCCCCCGAAGGCCCGCAGGGTGCCTGCTGGCAGGCCGACATCAGGCCGGCCGTGATCGAGACGGTCACCGAACAGGTGCTGATCGAACCCGAACGCCGGGCCGCCGACGGCACCGCCATTCCCGCCATCTACGGCACCGAGACGCGCCAGCGCATCGTCGAGGACCGCGCCACCGTCTGGTTCCGTGCCCCCTGCGCGGCCGAGTTGACGGTGGAGGTCATCGCCACCGTGCAGCGCGCGCTGAAGGCCCGCGGGTTCTACCTCTTGCCGCTGACCGGCGTGCTGGATGCCCCCACCCGCGACGCCATCCGTCGCTATCAGCGCGCCCGGGGGCTGGACAGCGACCACCTTTCGCTGGCCGCCGCCCGCGACCTGGGCGTCGTCGCCGCCGATCCGGGCCGCCTGTGACCCCGACCGAAGCCGCCCGGCGCCAGACGCTGTACGAGACCGAGGTCTCGCGTCTTTGGGCCGCCCAGCCCGATGGCGCGCATGACATCGGCCACCTGCGGCGGGTCTGGGCCAATGCGCAATCCATCGCGCAGGCCGAAGGCGGGGCGGACATCGAGGTTCTTCTGGCTGCGGCCTTCCTGCACGATGCGGTGAACCTGCCGAAGTCACACCCCGACCGTGCCCGCGCCGCGCGCCTGTCGGCCGATCACGCGGCAGCCTACCTGCCCGGCACCGGCTTTCCGCCCGGAAAGATTGCCGCCGTCGCCCATGCCATTGCCGCGCACAGCTTTTCCGCCGGTCTGGCCCCCGAGACACCCGAGGCGCGCATCCTGCAGGATGCCGACCGGCTCGAGGCCCTGGGGGCCATCGGCCTGGCGCGCATGTTCCATGTGGCGGGCCAGATGGGAGCCGCCTTGTTCGACCCTGCCGATCCGCTGGCGCTGAACCGCGCGCTGGACGACCGCCGCTTTTCGCTGGACCATCTGGAGGTCAAGCTGTTTCCGGTGGCCGAAGCGATGCAGACGGCCACCGGCCGCGCCCTCGCGGCCGAGCGCGCCGAATGGATGGCCAGCTTCCGCACCCGCCTGTTGTCCGAAATCGGCTGACCCGCGCAAGGCAAAGGGGCGGCCGGGTTGCCCCGCCCGCCCCTGCATAGCCAGAACCGGTACCCTATTCGATCGACAGCGCCAGGAAGCGCGGGTCGCCGCCGCGGCGGATCAGCAGCAGGATCGACTTGCGCCCCGCCTCCTTCGCCTCGGCCACCCGGTCCTGCAGGTCCTTCAGCCGCACCACCTTCTGCTGGCCGGCCTCGGTGATCAGGTCGCCCTCGCGCAGGCCCTTGGTATAGGCCTCGGAGGCGGGGTCGACCTGCATCACGATCAGCCCCTCGTCCGCGGCCGTCAGGCCCAGCTTGCCGCGCATCTCGTCGTCCAGCGGCGACAGGGTCAGGCCCAAGAGGTCCATCTGGCTTGGCTCGGGCGGCACGTCGCCGCTGGCCGGCAGGGTCTGCGCCTCGGCCTCTTCGCGGCGGCCGAGCGTGACCTGGATGGTCTCGGTCTTGCCCTCGCGCAGGATCACCACCGGCACCGCCTCGCCCACCGGGGCATCGGCCACGCGCCGCGTCAGGTCGCCGGCGTCATCCACCGGCTGGCCGTTGAACATGGTGATCACGTCGCCCGGCAGGATGCCGGCATCCTTGGACGGGCCGTCCGGCACGTCGGTCACCAGCGCGCCCTTGGCCTCGGCCAGCGCCATGCTTTCGGCGATGTCGGGGGTCACGTCCTGGATGCGCACGCCCAGCCAGCCGCGCCGGGTCTCGCCGAATTCCTTCAGCTGGTCGACGACCTTGGTCACCACGTTCGACGCCATCGAGAACCCGATCCCGATCGAGCCGCCGTTCGGCGACAGGATCGCGGTGTTCACCCCGATCACCTGGCCGTCCATGTTGAACAGGGGCCCGCCCGAGTTGCCGCGGTTGATCGCGGCGTCGGTCTGGATGTAGTCGTCATAGGTGCCCGACAATTCGCGGTTGCGGGCCGAGACGATGCCGGCGGAAACCGAGAAGCCCTGGCCCAGCGGGTTGCCCATCGCCACCACCCAGTCGCCGACCCGCATCAGGTCGCTGTTGCCGAAGGCGACGAAGGGCAAGGGCTTGCCGGCCTCGACCTTCAGCAGGGCAATGTCGGTCTTGGGATCGGTGCCGACCAGCTTGGCCGGCAGCTTCTCGCCGCCGAAGAACTCGATGGTGATTTCATCCGCGCCCTCGATGACGTGGTTGTTGGTCACGATGTAGCCGTCTTCGCTGATCACGAAGCCCGATCCCAGGGCCTCGGACCGGCGGGGGCTGCCATCGGGGTTCTGGAACTGGTCGAAGAAATCCTCGAAGGGGCTGCCCTCGGGCACCATCGGGCCGCCATCGGCCGGCCCCGAGACCAGCGACGAGGTGGTGATGTTCACCACCGAGGGGCTGATCTTGTCGGCCAGTTCGGCAAAGCTTTCGGGGGCGCCAAAGGCCAGCACGGGCAGCGGCGCGGCCATCGACAGGCCCGCGGCCAGGGCCAGCGCCGACAGGGTGATGCCGCTCTTGCGGCGGCGGGTCAGGGTGAACAGGACGGACACGGCTCGAACTCCTCTTTCGTCCGGAATGGCGCGGGGCACGGGGCGCGGTTCGGCCCGGCCGGGCGTCTGGCGTGACAGAACAGTGAGAGAGAAGCGGCCGCAATGCAAACCCCGTCGCGATGCTTCAAGGCCTCGTGAAGGCATTTGTCATCTGCGGCCGCTGCGGGCGTGGCTCAGGGGCTGGGCGGGCGGCGGCGGCCTATCCCATCGCCCCCAGCAGGCGGGCCGCCCAGACCAGGCCGACACCGATTGCCAGCGCCACCAGCCCCAGCATCCGCCGCCGGTCGCGCCCCATGGCCGCGATCACCTGCAGCACCTCCTCCATGCGCGAAGGGGCCAGCGCAAGCGCCAGCCCCTCGACGACCAGGACAAGACCCAGGCCCAGCAGGACCCAGCTCATGGTTGCGGGGCAGGCGAGGCCGGCACCTGCGCGGGCGTGCCCGCCTCGGGCACCCGATCGGTGCGCAGGTATTCGAAGAACTCGCTGTCGGGCTGCATCACGATCGACGAGTTGTTGCCCTTGAGCGAGACCTCATAGGCCGCCAGCGACCGGATGAAGGCAAAGAACTCGGGGTCGGTGCCGTAGGCCTCGGCCAGGATCCGGTTGCGCTCGGCATCGGCCTCGCCGCGGATCACCTCGGCCTGGCGGCGGGCGTCCGAGGTGACCTCGACCACCGTCCGGTCGGCCGCGGCGCGCACGCGCTGCGCCGCTTCGCCGCCGCGGGCGCGCTCGTCCGTCGCCTCGCGCTCGCGCTCGGCCCGCATCCGGGCAAAGGTGGCGGCCAGGTTCTGCTCGGGCAGGTCGGTGCGGGTCAGCCGCACGTCGATCACGTCGACGCCAAGCGCCGTCGCCTGCCGCTTGGCCAGCCCGAGGATCTGGTTCATCAGCTCGGTCCGGGTCTGGCTGAGAACCTGGTCCTGGGTCGCGTTGCCCAGCACTTCGGGGATGGCCTGCGCCAGGATGTTGCCCAGCAGTTGCTGCGCCCGATCCTCGCCGCCGGTGCCGACGGCCTGGCGGAAGGCCACCAGGTCGATGATCCGCCAGCGCGCGAAGGCATCGACCACCAGGCGGCGGTCGCCCAGCAGGGTGACTTCCAGCGGCAGGGTCTGCAGGCCCAGGATGCGGTCTTCGTAATAGACGACGTCCTGGATGAACGGCAGCTTGACGCCCAGGCCCGCGTCTTCCTTGACCTGGGTCACCTCGCCGAATTGCAGCACCAGCGCCTTCTTGCGTTCGTCGACGATGAAGATCGACGACAGCGCCGTGATCACGACCACGAACAGGACGGGAAGGATGTAGATCGCCCGCATCAGTTGGTCCCCCCGGCCGCAGCCCCGGCCTGGCCCGAGGGCCGGCCCAGTTCGTTCAGCGGCAGGAAGGGCACCACGCCCTGCCCCGCCTCGCCGCCCGAGACGCCGTCAAGGATCACCTTGTTCATGCCGCCCAGCACCCGCTCCATCGTTTCCAGATACAGCCGCCGGCGCGTCACGTCGGGGGCCTTCACATACTCCGCATAGACCGAGACGAAGCGCGCGGCCTCGCCCTGTGCGGCGTTCACCGCCTGGGCGCGATAGGCCTCGGCCTCTTCCAGCAGGCGCGCGGCCTCGCCGCGGGCGCCTGCGGTGGCCTGGTTGGCATAGGCGTCGGCCTCGTTCTGCAGCCGGTCGCGTTCCTGCCGCGCAGCCTGCACGTCGCGGAAGCTGTCGATCACCTCGGTCGGAGGCGCGGCGCGCTGCAGGTTGACGCGGATCACGCTGATCCCGGCGTTGTAGCTGTCCAGCGTGGCCTGCACCGCGGTGCGCAGGTCGGTCGCGATCACGCCGCGGTCGCGGTTCAGGATCGGCGACAGTTCCGACCGCGCGATGATGTCGCGCATCGCGCTTTCGGCCACCGCGCGGATGGTGTTTTCCGGATCGGCCAGGTTGAACAGATAGGCCTCGGGGTCCGAGATGTTCCAGACCACCTGGAAGCCGATGTCGACCACGTTCTGGTCGCGCGTCAGCATCAGCGCCCCGGTCGAGCTTTGTTCCAGCCCGATGTCGGTGGTGCGTTCGCCCGTGACCAGCACCTTTTCATAGCTCACCACCGGCCAGGGCGCAAAGTTCAGGCCGGGCTGGCCCACGGCCGAGGCCTCGCCCAGGAACAGCTCGACGCTGCGCTCTTCGGTGCGCACCGTGTAGAACGACATGAAGGCCCAGCCGGCCACCAGCGCCAAGGCGCCGATCATCAGGCCCTGGCGCGAAAAGACCGGCCCCATCGAGGGCCCGCGCGGGCCGCCGCCGCCGTTGCTGCCACGGCCGCGGCCGCCCATCAGGACGCGCAGTTGCTCCTGGCCCTTGCGCATGATCTCGTCGATCTCGGGGATCGGCGGGCCCTCGCCCGGCCGCCGGCCGCCGCGCCGCCCGTCGTCGCGGCCACCCTCGCGCCCGCCGTCGCGCCCGCCGCGGTCGTCGTCACCGCCGCCGCCACCGCCCCCCCAGGGACCTCCGCTTCCTGCCATCTACCGGTTTCCTCGTTGTCTTTTTCTGTTGCCGACTAACCTGTGCATCCTTGCGGCGAATTCAAGCCGCAAATGTCGGGCGCGACACCTGGCCTCCGGGCCATGCGGGCGCGACAGGGCGAATTCCGCCCTTTGCGGAATTCGCCCCCTTCAGAAGACCCGGACCGGCTTGCGCATCGTCACCAGTTCCTCGGCCACGGTCGGATGCACCGCCACGGTGCGGTCGAAGTCCTCTTTCGTCGCCCCCATCTTCATCGCCACCGCGGCCAGCTGGATCATCTCGCCCGCGCCCTCGCCGACGATGTGGCAGCCCAGCACGCGGCGGCTGTCGGCGGCAACGATCAGCTTCATCAGCATCCGGTCGGGCCGGCCCGCGAACAGCGTCTTCATCGGCCGGAAGGTCGCGGCATAGACCTCGATCGGCCCGGCCTCGCGGGCGGCCTCCTCGGTCAGGCCCACCGCGCCCAGTTCGGGCTGGGTGAAGACGGCGCTGGCGACCAGGTCATGGTCGGCCTGGGTCGGCACGCCGCGGAACACCGTGTCGGCAAAGGCGTGCCCCTCGCGGATCGCGACAGGGGTCAGGTTCACCCGGTCGGTCACGTCGCCCACGGCATAGATCGACGGCACCGCGGTCTGGCTGTAGCCGTCGACCAGCACCTGCCCTTGCCGACCGAAGCCCACGCCCAATGCTTCCAGCCCCAGGCCCTCGGTGTTCGGGCGCCGCCCGGTGGCGTAAAGCACGAGGTCGAATTCGCGCTCTGTCCCGTCGGTGGCGACGGCCCGGATGCCGCCCGCCGTGCGCTCCAGCCGCAGGACGTCGGTGCCGCAGTGGATGGTGATGCCGCCGGCCTGCATCGCCGTGGCGACATGGCCGCGCGCCTCGTCGTCAAAGCCGCGCAGGATCTGGGCGCCGCGGTAGTACTGGCAGACCTCGACGCCGAAGCCGTTCAGGATGCACGCGAATTCGCTGGCGATGTAACCCCCGCCCACCACCAGCGCACGCTTGGGCAGTGCCGGCAGGTGGAACATCTCGTTCGAGGTGACCGCCAGCTCGCGCCCCGGAATCTCGGGCACGAAGGGCCGCCCGCCGGTGGCGATCAGGATATGCTTTGCGGTGATCCGCTCTCCGGTCGCCAGCCGCACCGTGTGCGCATCCTCGACCGTGGCGCGGGTGTCGTGGATCGTCACGCCCGCCCCCCTCAGCGTGCCGCGATAGGCGTTTTCCAGCCGCGTCAGCTCGGCCTCCAAGGCGGCGCGGAAGTGGCCCCAGTCAAAGCCGTGGTGATGCACGTTCCAGCCATAGGCCGCCGCGTCGCGCATCTGGCCGGCAAAGGCCGAGGCGTTGACCATCAGCTTCTTCGGCACGCAGCCCCGGATCACGCAGGTGCCACCCATCCGGCTTTCCTCGGCCAGCGCGACGCGGGCGCCGCCCTCGGCCGCCGCGATCCGCGCCGCCCGCACCCCGCCCGAGCCGCCGCCGATCACGAAAAGGTCCACGTCGAACGCCATGTCTCGCCCCTTCTGTCCAAGGCCCCTGACCTAATCCCGCCGATCCCCGATTCCAAGCCATTTGGCGAATCGCCCGGTCATGGCACCCTGTGCCAGACCCGACAGGAGGGATGCGATGAACCTTGGCGCCTTCTCGATCTCGCTTGCGGTCAGCGACCTGGAGGCCTCGCGCGCCTTCTACGAAAAGCTGGGCTTTCGCGCCCGCGGCGGCGACGCAGCGCAGGGCTGGCTGGTGATGAAGGGGCCGACCGCGGTGATCGGCCTTTTCCAGGGCATGTTTCCCCGCAACATGCTGACCTTCAACCCCGGCTGGGATGCGGATGCCCAGCCGCTGGCAGAATTCACCGATGTGCGCCGGATCGAGGCCGAGGTCATCGCCGCCGGCCTGACACCCGCCACGCGGGTTGCGGGCGACGGCCCAGGTCCCGGCTGGCTGATGCTGGAAGACCCCGACGGGAACCCCATCCTGATCGACCAGCACGTCTGACACAGCTCCTCGATGCCTCCGGCACTCGTCGCCCCTGCGAGGAGCGGACGAAGTCCGACGACGAGCATACCGGGCCTTCAATCGCCAAGGTCAGCAAGGCACGGCTCCTCGATGCCTCCGGCACTCGTCGCCCCAGCGAGGAGCGGACGAAGTCCGACGACGAGCGTTCCGGGCGCTCAGTCGCCCAGGTCGGCAAAGATGTTGTCGGTCGGCGCGAATTCCACCCGGTCGTCCTCGACCCGTCCGGTGTTGATGTCGCGCACAGACACCCGGCCATCGGCATGGCCGATCACCACGATGTCGCAGATGTCGATGAACAGCCCGTTCTCGACCACGCCGGGGATCTGGTTCAGCACCAGCGCCAGCTGCCGCGCATTGCCGATCCGCTTCAGGTGCAGGTCGAGGATGTGGTTCGATTCGTCCGTCATCAGCGGCCGGTCGCCGTTCATCCGCAAGGTCACGTCGCGGCCCAGCACGTCCATGCTGACCAGCGTCTCCTCGACCAGCGCCTTGGTGGTCTGCCAGCCGAAGGGAATCACCTCGACCGGCAGGGGAAAGCCGCCCAATTGCGCCACTTCCTTGGCGGCATCGGCGATCACGATCATCTGGTCCGACGCCGTCGCCACGATCTTTTCCTGCAGCAGCGCCGCGCCGCCGCCCTTGATCAGGTTCAGGTTGGCGTCGAATTCGTCGGCGCCGTCGATCGTCAGGTCCAGCCACTTGACCTCGTCCAGGGTCGAGACCGGCACGCCCAGGCTGGTCGCCAGTTCCGCCGTCCGGCTTGAGGTCGGCACCCCCACCACCCGCAGCCCCTCTTCGCGGATGCGTTCGGCCAGGCAGCGCACCATCCAGGCCGCCGTCGATCCGGTGCCGAGGCCCAGCTTCATGCCGTCCTCGACGAATTCCACCGCCCGCTTGGCGGCGACGAACTTGGCCTTGTCGATGGGGTTCAGGTCGGCGGGCATCGGCACACTCCTTTGCAGGTTGCCGCCCGATTAGCGCAAGTCCGCCCCCCGGGCGAGAGGCTTTCGCGGCGACAATCGCGCCCCGCCGTTCCGCGACCGCAAGGGCCGCTGGTCAGTGGAACACCAGCAAGCCGGCAAACAGCGACACGACAACGATCAGAGGCATCGGGATTCTCCCTTTCATGTCGCAGACCACAGGATGGCGTCAGTGTTAACATCCGGTGAACAATCGGCAAGCCCCGGTTGCGTGACCTGGTGGCAGGACTTGGGCCGCAACGTCGAAGGAATGCGGGAAATGTCGGTTTCCGCCCTTTCCCGGCGGATGCCCGGGCGCATAGTCTGCCGCAACGCGCCCGGCGGCGCCCAGGCAGAGGAACCGCAATGCTTGTCCTGCACAGCAGCCCCGACAGCGCCTCGATGGCGCCACGCATCGTGATCGAGGACCTGGGCCTGCCCTACAGCGCCCGGGTGGTCGACCGCGCCGGCGGCGAACTGGCCAGCCCCGAGTATCGGGCGCTGCACCCGCTGGGCAAGATCCCGGTGCTGGAAACGCCCGACGGGCCGATGTTCGAAACCGCCGCGATCCTGTTGTGGCTGGCCGATACCCACGCCCCCGGCCGGCTGGCGCCGGCCCCCGGATCGGCCGGCCGCGGGGCCTTCCTGACCTGGTTCTTCTTCACCTCGACCAACCTGCACCCCAATGTGCTGGACCTGTTCTACGCCGAGCGCGTCGCCGGGCCCGAGGCCGTCGCGGCCCTCTTGCCGCGCGCCGCCGCCCGCGCCCGCGCGGCACTCGACGCGCTGGAGACCGCCGCCCGCACCGCCCCTGCGGTGCTGCCCGCCGACCGTCTGTCGATCCTCGGGGTCTATGTCGGCATGCTGCTGCGCTGGCTGGCGCAGATGCCCGACGGCCACGTCGGACAGGCGCGCGCGGCCGAATGGCCGGCGCTGGCCGCTGCGGCCGCCGCCTGCGAGACCACCCCAGCCGCCCGCCGCGTGGCCGAGGCCGAGGGCCTGGGCCCGACCATCTTTACCAACCCCGACCGTTAAGGACCCAAGCGATGTTCCTGTCCGTCTTCGATATGTTCAAGGTCGGCATCGGCCCCTCGTCCAGCCACACCATGGGGCCGATGGTCGCCGCCGCTCGGTTCCTCGACCTTCTGCGCAACAGCCCCTTCCATCCGAAGGGGCTGAAGGCCAGCCTGCACGGCTCGCTGGCCTTTACCGGCGTCGGCCATGCGACCGACCGGGCGACGATCCTGGGCCTCGCGGGCTTTGCCCCCGACAGCTACGACGCGGCAAGGGCCGAAGCCACGCTGGCCCGCATCCGCGACACGAAGACGGTCGAGGCGCCGGGCCTGCCGCCCCTGGCCTTCGATCCTGCCACCGACCTGGCCTTCGACTACGGCCCCGCCCTGCCCGGCCATGCCAACGGCATGATCCTGAAGGCCACCGACGCGCAGGGCGACGTGATCGCGCAGGAAACCTACTACTCGATCGGCGGCGGCTTCGTGCTGACCGCGGGCGAACTGGCCGATGCCGGCGGGGCCAAGGCCAAGGCCCGCGCCGACGTGCCCTTCCCCTTCGAGACCGCGGCCGAGATGCTGGAGATGGCCCGCCGCTCGGGCCTGTCGATCGCGGCGATGAAACGGCAGAACGAACTGGCCTTCCGCAGCGCAGCCGACCTGGACCGCGGGCTGCAACGGCTGTGGGAGGTGATGAACGCCTGCATCGACCGCGGCATGAAGGGCGAGGGCATCCTGCCCGGCGGCCTGAAGGTGCGCCGCCGCGCCAAGGGCATCCACGACGCGCTGATGGCCGAACGCGGGCTGAACCTGGTCGCGCCGCACACGATCAACGACTGGATGAGCCTTTACGCCATGGCGGTGAACGAGGAAAACGCCGCCGGCGGCCAGGTGGTGACGGCGCCGACCAACGGCGCGGCCGGCGTGGTGCCGGCGGTGATCCGCTACTGGCTGGACCATGTGCCCGGCGCCACGCCGGCGCGGGTGGGCGAATTCCTGCTGACCGCCGCCGCCATCGGCGGCCTGTGCAAGCACAACGCCTCGATCAGCGGGGCGGAATGCGGCTGCCAGGCCGAAGTCGGCTCAGCCGCGGCCATGGCCGCGGCCGGGCTGGCGGCGGTGCTGGGCGGCACCCCCGAACAGGTGGAGAATGCCGCCGAGATCGCGCTGGAGCATCACCTGGGCATGACCTGCGACCCGGTGAAGGGCCTGGTGCAGGTGCCCTGCATCGAACGAAACGGCCTCGGCGCGATCAAGGCGGTCTCGGCCGCCTCGCTGTCGATGCGTGGCGACGGCCAGCATCTGGTCAGCCTGGACGCCTGCATCGAGACGATGCGCCAGACCGGCCACGACATGCACGAGAAGTACAAGGAAACCTCGCTGGGCGGGCTGGCGGTCAACGTCCCGAACTGCTGAGGGCGGTGAAGCAATAGCGCGGCTGCCGCCGCAAGCCTTTTTCGTTTTTCCCCGGCGTTTGCGCGGGATGGCCGATGTCGCCTGACGAGGGGCGCCGCCCCTCGAGCTCCCCGGGGTATTTGGGCCAGAATGAAGGGCCTTTCCTTTAGTCCGGTGCAAGTACCCCGGGGGGTTTGGGGGGCTGGCCCCCCATCGCCCGAGGAGGAGCGCCTTGCGCGACGACGAGACAAAAGACTTCGCCGAAGGCGGCGATTGCTTTACCTCCGGTCAGGCCGGACGGATGAGCCGCGGCCTAGTCCAGCGCCTTCACGAGCAGCACCCATTCCGTGGCATCAACCTGCCAGTCGCCCTTGACCACCGGGCGGCGGGCGACCTCGCGGTACCCCTTGGCCGCATAGAGCCGCAGCGCGTCGCGATGGGTATCCTCGGCGATCAGGCTGATCGTCCGGTGCCCGGCGGCGCGCGCCACCGTCTCGGCTTGCGCCAGCAGCGCGCTGCCCAGCCCCTGGCCGCGGAACCGGTCATAGGTCGCAAGCACGTTCAGATACCAGGACCCCGGCGCCGGCGCTTCGAGTTGCAGGAGCGGCACGAAGATCGGCGGCGTGTCGGGGGCAATCGGGGCGGGCTCGTCCTCGGCCGGATAGCCCAGCAGGCAGGCGGCCACCTCTCCGTCAACCTCGGCCAGCCAGGCGTTGCGGTACGAGAAGTTGCCGGTCTCGCGCGCCGCGCGCTCGCGTCCGTAAGCCCAGGGATCGCCCCCTGGCCCGACCGAGCCGCGCCAGAAGTGCAGCGGCAGGTCGTCGGCGGCCATGTTGATGAACTGCACCAGATGCGCCGCGTCCGACGCCCTTGCCTCGCGGATCAGCATGCCCGCCACTCCTTTCCCTGGCCCGGAACCGGGCCTTTGTGCCGTCCCATAGCCCATTCCCGGCGGCTTTGGCAGTCTTTCCCGGCAGAAAAATCCGTTTCCCCGCATGACTGGCCTGCCGCCTATTGCCAGCCTGGGCCGCCGGTCCTACCAATCGGGGGCAAGCGCAGCGCACCCCAGGAAGGACAGACATGAGCGACATGGTTTTCCGCTTTCCCGCCCCCGGACCCGAGCCGATGGCCACCGACCTTGACGGCTGGACCAAGGTCGAGGGCACGCCCATGATGAAGACCTGGGTGCAGCACACCTCGATCGACGGCAGCGTGATCAGCGGCACCTGGGAGGCAAGCCCGGGCACCTGGCATGCGGTCTACAAGTTCTACGAATTCGTCCATCTGATCGAGGGCCAGATCACCATCACGCCGGACGGCGGCGCCCCGGTGACGCTGCGCCCGGGCGATGGCTTCGTGGTCGAGCCGGGCTTCAAGGGCACCTGGAAGATCGGAAAGCCGGTGCGCAAGCATTTCTGCAT
>JAGPCN010000021.1 GCA_018058035.1 Fuscovulum sp. | reverse complement strand
GGCCTTGATCTGGTCCAGCGTCACGTCTTCGTACCCGGTCAGGTGCAGCAGGCTGTAGATCAGCATCGAGCCATGGCCGGCCGACAGGATGAAGCGGTCACGGTCGGGCCAGCGCGGCGCCTTGGGATCGAATTTCAGGTGCTTGGCGAACAGCACGGTTGCCACGTCGGCCATGCCCATCGGCATCCCCGAGTGCCCCGAGTTCGCCGCGGCGACGGCGTCAAGCGCCAGCGCGCGGATGGCGGTGGCGCGCATCCAGTGGTCGGGGTGGCGGGCGCGAAGCGTGGCGATGTCCAAGGGCGGTCCTCCGGGGCGGGCTGGTGGGCGGTATGGGTGGGCGGGCAAAGTTTCACTGGCGCTTAAGCCCGCCCGGCGGCAAGATCAAGCGCGTCTCCCAAGGCCTTGGGAAGAAACAGAAGACGCGGGCGGGCGGTTTCGGTCTATGATGCCGGGCAGGCCGCGCCGGGGCGATTCGGTGCGATGGATTTGGGGCCGCCCGGTGCGGTGGCCCCGGGCAGGGAAGGATCGGGGATGCAGGAGATCGTCGAGCTTGAGCGGCGGATCGCCGCCGCGCTGGAGCGGATCGGCAAGGGCCTGGACGGGCTGTCGGCACCGGCCGCGATGCCCGATCCGGCGCCCGCGCCCGAACCCGTCCCGGTGGTCGAGGCCCTTGCCGCCCCGCCCGACAGCGCCGCCTTTGACAGCGCCATGGCCGAGGCCGTCGCCGAGATCGCCGCGCTGCGCGCCCAGCTGGACGAAGAGCGCACCGCCGCCGCCCAGGTGCAGGAGCGGCTAAAGGCGGTGAAGGACCGCGACCTGATCCTGCAATCGCAGATGCAGGAAAAGGTCGAGCGGCTGACCCGGCAACTGGACGTGCAGGGGCTGGAGCTGCAACGGATGCGCAAGACCTCGGTCACGCTGCGCGAACAGCTGCGCCAGCTGCGCGAGGCCCAGGCCGCCGGCCTGGCCGAGCCGCATCTGCTGAACAAGGCGATGCTGACCGAACTGGACGCGCTGCGCGCCAGCCGCCTGAGCGAGATGGCCGAACTTGACGAACTTGCGGCCGCGCTGGATGGCCATCTGACGGAGGCCGAGAATGCCTGACCTGGAAATCACCGTTGGCGGCAAGCCCTTTCTGGTCTCCTGCCAGCCCGGAGAGGAACATTTCCTGCGTGCCGCCGCCGGCATGCTGGACGCCGAGGCGCAGCCGCTGATCGCGGCGATGGGCCGCCTGCCCGAGGCCAAGATGCTGCTGATGGCGGGGCTGATGCTGGCCGACAAGACCGCCGCGGTCGAGGACGAGAACCGCCAGCTGAAGGGCCGCCTGGCCGAGATCGAGGCCCGCCCCGCGCCCGCCGCCCAGAAGGTCGAGGTGCCGGTGATCCCGCCGCAGGTGGCCGAAACCCTGGCTGAGATCGCGGCGCGGGCCGAGGCGCTGGCCGCGCGGGCCGAAGAAAAGCTGTCGTCGTGATGCGGGGTTTCATCCTGTCGCTGGCCGCCTTGGCCGCGGCACCCGCCCTGGCCGAGACCGAGGTGCTGACCTGGCGCTACACCTGCGACCGCGACGTGTCGGTGCCGGCGACCTTCATCAATGCCGAGGACCAGTCGATCGTGGTGATGACGGTGGACGGGTGGCAGATCACGCTCTTTGGCGAACCTGCGGCCTCGGGGGCCAGGTATGGCTGGCCCTCGGGCGGGGCCGGCTATGTGCTTTGGACAAAGGGCGACGAGGCCACGATCTACTGGCGCGAAGCCGGCACGGAAACCGCGTTCCTGACCTGCCGGCAGGCGATGTGACCGGGGTGCAGGGCAGGGCGGACGGTCCGCCCCGCCGACGCGCCGTAGATCAGGCGTTCGCTTCGCGGATCTTGGCGGCGGCGTCCTTGTCGTAGGCCACGCCCTTGGCATCGAACAACGCGTCCAGTTCGCCCGACAGCGTCATCTCGGTGACGATGTCGCAGCCGCCGACGAATTCGCCCTTGACGTAGAGCTGCGGGATCGTCGGCCAGTCGGAATAGTCCTTGATGCCCTGGCGGATGTCGGGATCGGCCAGCACGTTCACATCGGCGAAATTGACGCCCATGTAGTTCAGCACCCCCGCCACGCGGCTGGAAAACCCGCATTGCGGCATCATCTTGGTGCCCTTCATGAACAGCACCACGTCATTGCCGTCGATGGTGCTCTTGATCGTCTCTGCTGCGCTCATGGCCCGTTCTCCCGTCTGTCCTGGCCCGGGGCCTTGCCCCCGGCGCCGCCTGTGTCGTCGCGCTGCGCCATGTAGGACGCCATGCGCCGTTGTGTCTCTTCCGCGGCGCGGCGCCGCTCGGCGGCCCCGTCGCGGTCGTCGTCGCGGTCGTCGTCGCGGGTCCCGCGCCGTGCCCGGCGGGCGCGCAGGATCGTCACCAGCCCGACCGCCGTCATCGCCACCGGCAAGAGGCCCGAGAGGCTGGAGCCGAGGCCCGCCATCGCCTTACTCGGGCGCCTTGGTGGTCAGCGCCAGCGCGTGCAATTCACCCGCGGGGCCGTCCATCTTGCCCTTCAGGCTGGCGTAGACGGCGCGCTGCTGCTGCACCCGGTTCATGCCGCGGAACGATTCGTCGATCACTTCGGCCGCCCAGTGGTTGCCGTCGCCCGCCGTGTCGATCACGGTGATCTTCGCCTGCGGAAACGCCAGGCGGATCAGCGACTCGATGTCCTTGCCTTCGATCGGCATGGGCGGCCTCCATGGTCATTGCCGCAAAGATGTATGCCGCGGGGCAGGGGGCTGCAAGGGCCGTTCAGGCCCGCAAGGCGGCCCATTCGTCGCGCATCATGCCGAACAGGTGCAGGTCCACCGCGCGGCCCAGGCAGGGGCGGAACCAGTGCGCCCGCTGCACGCCTTCGCGCCGGCAGCCCGCACGTTCGTAGATCTTCATCGCGCGCGGGTTTTCGCCGCTGGCATCCAGCCAGACCCGGGCCGCGCCCAGATCGCCGAAGGCGTGGTCGAGCAGCGCCGCAAAGAAGGCATCGCCGCGGCCGCCGCCGGCCTGGTCCAGCGCGATGCGGAACAGTTCCACCCGTCCCGAAGGGTCGCCGATCTCGCGCAGGATGGCAAAGCCCTGCGCGGAGCCGTCGGTCCAGATCACCACCCGGGCGGCGGGGCTGGCCATCCAGGCCGCAAGCTGAGCCTCGTCGGAATCGCCGATGAGGGGCGCATAATCGGCCCGCGTGGTCAGGCTGCGGACAAAGGGAATGTCGGCGGCGGTGGCGGCGCGCAGCATCAAGGCCCCGTCACAGACCAAGCGCCGCCGCGAAGGCGCCGCGATAGAGCCGCGACAGTTCGGCCACCGGCGCCGCGTCCTGGCCCAGCGTGACGTTGGCGCCGCCGAACTGGCCGACCAGCGCCAGATGCACGCCGGCGGCCTTGGCCGCGGCCTGCACACCGTGCAGCGCCTCTTGCGGCACCGCCAGCAGGTAGCGCGCCTGATCCTCGCCGTAGAGGAAGCCGGTGTCGGCCGCGTCGATCCAGACCCCGATCCCGGCGTCCTCGGCCATCTCGAAGGCCGCCAGCGCCAGCCCGCCGTCGGCAAGGTCGCTGCAGGCCCTGATCGCCTTGCGGTTGGCACGGACGAATTCGCCGTTGCGCCGTTCCGCCGCCAGGTCGACCGGCGGCGCGTCGCCGGTTTCCATCCCGAAGGCCTCGGCCAGCAGGGCCGACTGGCCCAGGTGGCCCGTCGTGTCGCCGACCAGGATCGCCAGGTCGCCCTCGGCCGGTTTGCCGGCGATCAACTCGTCCAGGCTGGTCAGCAGTCCGACCGCGCCGATGGTGGGGGTGGGCAGGATCGGCTGGCCGTCGGTTTCGTTGTAAAGCGACACGTTGCCCGAGACGATCGGCATGTCCAGCGCAAGGCAGGCCTCGCCGATGCCTTGCAGGGCGCCGACGAACTGGCCCATGATCTCGGGCTTTTCGGGGTTGCCGAAGTTCAGGTTGTCGGTGGTGGCCAAGGGCCGCGCGCCGACCGCGCAGAGGTTGCGGAACGCCTCGGCCACCGCCTGGCGGCCGCCCTGCACCGGGTTGGCCCGCACATAGCGCGGCGTCACGTCGCTGGTGAAGGCCAGCGCCTTGGCGGTGCCATGCACCCGCACCACGCCTGCGGGCAGGCCCGGCGTCACCACGGTATCGGCGCCGACCTGGGCGTCGTATTGCTCATAGACCCAGGCCTTGTGGGCATAGGTCGGGCTGCCGATCAGGGCGCGCAGGCCGTCGATGGCGCCGATCTGCGGCACCGCCCCCAAGGCGGCGGCGGCGGGGGTGGGCACCCAGGGCCGGTCGTATTCCGGAGCGCTGGAGGACAGTTTCGACAGCGGGATGTCGGCCTTGACCTCGTTGCCGTGCAGGATCAGGAAGCGGTCTTCGGGGATCGTCTCGCCGACGATGGCGAAATCCAGGTCCCATTTGACAAAGATCGCCCGGGCCTCGGCCTCCATCTCGGGCTTCAGCACCATCAGCATCCGCTCCTGCGATTCCGACAGCATCATCTCGTAGGCGGTCATGGCGGTTTCGCGCTGCGGCACGTCATCAAGTTGCAGCTTGATGCCGAGGCCGCCCTTGTCGCCCATCTCGACCGCCGAGCAGGTCAGGCCCGCGGCCCCCATGTCTTGGATCGAGATGACCGCGCCCGAGGCCATCAGCTCAAGGCAGGCCTCAAGCAGGCGCTTTTCGGTGAAGGGGTCGCCGACCTGCACGGTGGGGCGCTTTTCCTCGATCGTGTCGTCGAATTCGGCCGATGCCATTGTGGCGCCGCCGACGCCGTCGCGGCCCGTCTTGGCGCCCAGGTAGACCACCGGCATCCCCACGCCGCTTGCGGCCGAGTAGAAGATCGAATCCGTCCGCGCCAGGCCCGCGGCAAAGGCGTTGACCAGGCAGTTGCCGTTGTAGGCGCGGTGAAAGCGCACCTCGCCGCCCACGGTGGGCACGCCAAAGGCGTTGCCATAGCTGCCGATGCCTTCGACCACGCCTTTCACCAGATGCGCGGTCTTGGGGTGGCTGGGCAGGCCGAAGGACAGCGCGTTCATCGCCGCGATGGGGCGCGCGCCCATGGTGAAGACGTCGCGCAGTATGCCGCCGACGCCCGTGGCGGCGCCCTGGTGCGGCTCGATGTAGCTGGGGTGGTTGTGGCTTTCCATCTTGAAGATGACGGCATCGCCATCGCCGATATCGACCACGCCGGCGTTTTCGCCGGGGCCGCAGATCACCTGCGGGCCGGTGGTGGGCAGCTTCTTCAGGTGGATCTTCGACGACTTGTAGGAACAATGTTCGTTCCACATCGCCGAAAAGATGCCCAGTTCGGTGAAAGAGGGCTGTCGGCCCAGGATGTCCAGCAGGCGCTGCCATTCGTCCGGCTTGATCCCGTGCGCGGCCACCAGTTCGGGGGTGATTGCGGGTTCCGACATGGCTGCCTCCGGCACGCAGGGATATTGCGCGCGTCCTAGACGAAAGCCCGGCCAAGGGAAAGGGCGGCGCGCGCGGGCGCGGGCGAATTTCGTGGGGCGGTTGGGAACCGGCGCCTGCCGCCGCGCTGCCCGCAAAAGCGGCAGGCGGAAAAAAAGAGGCCGAGCAGAAGCTCGGCCCAAGTCCAACAGGGAGGTATGAGGCGCTGAGAGAATACTCAATCACCGCCTCGCCGACCGATTTATGGGCTGACGCAGACTCGTGCAAGGGAAGGAATGCCGCAGTTGCAGCATTGCCGCCATGCGTCGTTTGCATACCTGCGAATTTCGCCCGTTTTCAGGGCTGCTGGCGGCGGCGATAGGTCATGATCTCGTCAGTGACGAAATCGCGGAAGGCGGCGACGCGCTTGGAATGGCGCAGCTCTTCGGGATAGGCCAGAAAGACCGGCACTTCTCCGCTTTCCACATCCTCAAGCACCCGCACCAGATGGGGAAAATCCTCGGTGATGTAATCGGGCAGGACGCCGATGCCGAGGTGGTTCAGCACCGCCTGCAGGACGCCGAAGTAGTTGTTGACGTGCAGGGTCGAGGGCACGTCATGCGTCATCAGTTCCTGCACCAGGTTGGCGCCCGCCGCCACCTGCGCGGTGCCCGGGTGCTGGCAGATCAGCCGGTGCTGGCCCATGTCGGTCATCGTCAGCGGCGTGCCGTTCATCGCCAGGTATTCCGGCGTCGCATAAAGCCGCATGCGGATGTTCATCAGCCGCTTGCGGATCAGGTCGGCCTGGCTTGGCTCCTTCATGCGGATGGCGACATCGGCCTCGCGCATCGGCAGGTCAAGCACGCGCTCTTCCAGCATCAGGTCGATCTTCAGGCCGGGGTACTTCTCGTAAAGCCGCGCCAGACGCGGCGCCAGCCACAGCGTGCCGAAGCCGGTGGTGGTGGTGACGCGCAATTCGCCGAAGACCTCGTCCTCGCTGTCGCGGATGCGGGCGGCGGTGGCATCTAGCCGCTTGACCATCGCCTGCGTGGCGTCGAACAGCAGCTCGCCCTGTTCGGTCAGGATCAGCCCGCGGGCGTGGCGGTGGAACAGCGTGACATTCAGGCTTTCCTCCAGCGCGCGGATCTGGCGGCTGACGGCCGATTGCGACAGGTGCAGCACCTCACCCGCGTGGGTGAGGCTGCCCTTTTCGGCCACCGCATGAAAGATCCGCAACTTGTCCCAGTCCATCGACAACCCCTTGAAACCGCCGGCACCCTAGCACAAGCCATGCGTCCGGGGAAAACCTGTTCTCGCACGAATGCCGCAACGGCGGGAAAATTCCCCGTCGGGCCGCGACGGTCTTCCGCATCCCTTGCCCGCTGCCTATGATGGCAGCCAGGTCGGGCGAACATGACCCGCGGGCAGGTGCAAGGGGCAAGCGATGGCGGTCGGGATATTCGATTCGGGGCTGGGTGGGCTGACCGTCTACGAGGCCGTGGCACGGCGCCTGCCGGATGTGCCCTTCGTCTACTTCGGCGACAACGCCCATGCGCCCTATGGGGTGCGCGATGCCGACGACATCTTCGCCCTGACCTGCGCGGCGGTCGAACGGCTGTGGGCCGAGGGTTGCGACCTGGTGATCCTGGCCTGCAACACCGCGTCAGCCGCCGCGCTGCGGCGGATGCAGGAAACCTGGGTGCCGAAGGACAAGCGCGTGCTGGGCGTCTTTGTCCCGCTGATCGAGGCGCTGACCGAACGGCAATGGGGCGACAATTCCCCCCCGCGCGAGGTGGCGGTCAAGCACGTGGCGCTGTTCGCCACCCCCGCCACGGTGGCCAGCCGCGCGTTCCAGCGCGAACTGGCGTTCCGCGCCATCGGGGTGGATGTCGAGGCGCAGCCCTGCGGCGGCGTGGTCGACGCGATCGAGCAGGGCGACGAGATCCTGGCCGAGGCGCTGGTGCGCAGCCACGTCGAGGCGCTGAAGCGCCGGATGCCCGCGCCCGAGGCCGCGATCCTGGGCTGCACCCATTACCCCCTGATGGAAAAGGTGTTCCAGGACGCCCTGGGGCCGGGGGTGCGGGTCTATTCGCAGGCCAATCTGGTCGCGGAATCGCTGGCCGACTATCTGGTGCGGCGCCCCGAGATGCGGGGGACGGGCACGCAGTCGAAGTTCCTGACCACCGGCGACCCGGCCTATGTGTCGAACAAGGCGACGCAATTCCTGCGCCGCCGGATCGCCTTCGAAGCCGCATGATCCCTCTTTCCGACCACCGCGCCGCCCGCCTTGCCGCCCTTGCCGCCCCGGATGGCTGGCTGAACCTCGTCGCCCGCATTGACCTTGCGCCCGGACGGCACCTTGTGGGCCGGGCGCAAGAGGTGCAGCTTCCCACTGGCCCCGATCTCCTCGGAACGCTGACGATCGCCGATACCGGCGCCTCCTTCGCCCGGCCCGATGCCCCGGCGCAGCCCTTCGTCCCGATTCCCGATGCCTTTCCGCAGCTGCGCGTCGATCCCTTCCTGCTGGAAATCCACACAGTCGACGGCACGCCCGCGCTCAGGGTGCGCGACCTGACCCTTTCGCCCCAGGTGGCGCTGCGCCACTTCCCCGAGGCGGCGGATTGGGTGATCCGCGCCCGCTGGACGAAGATCGAGGCCGAGGCCGCCGAGGTCGACATGAAGGACGGCTCGAAAGCCCGGGTGACGCTGACCCACCGCGCCCGGTTCGTGCATCAGGGACGCGAGGTCACCTTGACCCCCACGCACTGGAAGGGCGGCAAGCCGATGTTCGTCTTTCGCGATGCCACGGCGGGCGAGACCTATCCCGCCTGCCGCTTCCTGATCGGCGAGGACGCCACCGAGACGGAAATCACCCTGGACTTCAACCGCGCCTTCACGCCGCCCTGCGGCTTTACCGACTTTGCCGTCTGCCCGCTGCCGCCGCCCGGCAACATCCTGCCGTTCCGCATCGAAGCGGGCGAACTGGCGCCGTAGGATGGGCAATATTGCCCATCCTACCTACCCGCGCATTGCCCCGTAGGCATAGCGGTAGGCCAGCGCCACGCCGCCGGCGCCGCCGATCACGTTGCCCAGCGTGACCCACAGCAGGTTGCCCGCCGCGCCCGCCGCCGTCACCTCGGCCCCCGCCCAGATGCCGGCCGGCAACAGGAACATGTTGGCCACCGAATGCTCCAGCCCCAAGGCGACGAAGCCCGCCACCGGCCACAGCACCGCCAGGATCTTGTCGGTGGCGCTGCGGGCGGCAAAGCTGAGCCAGACCGCCAGGCAGACCAGCGCGTTGCACAGGGCGCCGCGCACCAGCGCCTCGACCGGCCCCAGGGCCGCCTTGGCCGTTGCGGCCCTTGCCGCCGTTGCGCCCATCGGCCCGTCCAGAAGGCCCGACAGGCCGAAGGCCACCGCCAGCCCGACCGCGCCCGCCAGGTTGCCGGCATAGACGATCGCCCAGTTGCGCAACAGCGCCCCCGGCGTGATCCGCCGGTCTACCGCCGCCATCACCATCAGCGCATTGCCGGTGAACAACTCGGCCCCGCCCACCACCACCAGGATCAGCCCCAGGGCAAAGACCGTGCCTCCCAGCACCCGCGCCGGGCCGAAGCCCGGGTCCGCCCCGGCCATGGCGATGCACCAGAACGCCGCGCCGAAGCCGATGAAGGCGCCGGCCAGCAGGGCCAGCGTGGCCATCCGGTGCAGCGGCAGGGCGGCCTTGGCCACCCCCGCCGTCTCGATCAGCGCCGCGATCTGCGCGGGCTTGTAGGCATCCTGGCTGTCTGCGTCGCTCATCTGCACCTCTGTCCCCGATTTGCCGCCAGCATAGGGCCTTGGCCGTCGCCGCAAAGCAGAAAGGCACGCCCGAAGGCGTGCCCTTGCACCCGCTCGCCCGAGGACGCCAGGGATCAGTCCTTGGCGCGCTCGACGTAGCTGTCGTCATCGGTGTTGATCACGATCCGGGTGCCCGGCCCGATATGCGGAGGCACCATCACGCGCAGGCCGTTCGACGTCATCGCCGGCTTGTAGCTGGAGGAGGCGGTCTGGCCCTTGACCACCGGCTCGGTCTCGGCGATCTCGACGGTGATCTTCTGCGGCACCTCGATGGCGATCGGCACGCCTTCGAAGGTCTTCAGGTAGCAGCGCATGCCTTCCTGCAGGTAGACCTTGTTGGCGCCCATGATGTCTTCGGTCACCACGACCTGGTCATAGGTCGCCGGCTCCATGAAGTGAAAGCCCTCGCCATCCTCGTAAAGGAAGTCATAATCGCGCTCGTCCACCGTGGCCTTTTCCACCGTATCGGTTGTCTTCCAGCGCTCGGTCACCTTCACCCCGTCGCTGATGCGGCGCATGTCGACGGTGGTGGTGGGGGTGCCCTTGCCGGGGTGGAAGTTGACGGCGGTCAGGACGACGCAGAGGCGGCCGTCAAGATCGACGACGTTGCCCTTGCGCAGCGAAGAGGCGATGACTTTCACGGGATCGGATCCTTGTGGTATGGGCGCGGGCGGGCCGCGGATGGCGCGGCCTTAGCCTAGATCGGCCCATATTTCCAGCCGGAACAGTTGCCATGACCGAGACCCCCTGGTGGCACCCGCACCGCCACGCCGACCGCCGCCCGGCCCTGATGGCGCGCAACCGCATCCAGCAGGCGATCCGCGCCTGGCTGGTCGGCCAGGATTTTGTCGAGGTGGACCCAGCCGCCCTGCAAGCCAGCCCCGGCAACGAGGCGCATCTGCATGCCTTCCGCACCACCGCCATCGGCAACGACGGGGTGGGGGTGGACCGCTACCTGCACACCAGCCCCGAGTTCGCGATGAAGCGCCTGCTGGCCGCGGGCGAGACCCGGATCGCCAGCTTCACCCATGTCTGGCGCAACCGCGAACGCGGGCCCCTGCACGAGCCCGAGTTCACCATGCTGGAATGGTATCGCGTGGGCGAGGGCTACGAGGTGCTGATGGAGGATATCGCCGCCTGGGTGCGGCTGGCCTGCGACGGCCTGCTGCGGTTCCGCGACCGGACCTGCGATCCGGCCGCCGCCTATGAGCGGGTGTCGGTCGCCGAGGCATTCCGGGTTCATGCGGGCATCGACCTGATGGCCACGCTGGACTCTGATGGCCAGCCCGACGCGGCGGCGCTGGCGGCGCAGATGGATGCGCGCGGGATCGGGCGGATGGCGGGGGAAAGCTGGTCGGATCTCTTCAGCCGCATCCTGGGCGACCGGGTCGAGCCGCACCTGGGGCAGGGCCGCCTGACGGTGCTGGACCGCTATCCCGCAACCGAGGCCGCGCTGGCGCGGCGCTGCCCGGACGATCCGCGGGTGGCCGAGCGGTTCGAGGTCTATGCCTGCGGGGTGGAACTGGCCAACGGCTTTGGCGAACTGACCGACCCGGATGAGCAACGCCGCCGCTTTCAGGCCGAGATGGCGGTGAAACAGGCACGCTACGGCGAAACCTATCCGATCGACGAGGATTTCCTGGCCGCACTGGCGCTGATGCCGCCGGCGGCGGGCTGCGCCCTGGGGTTCGACCGGCTGGTGATGCTGGCCACTGGCGCGCCGCGGATTTCCGATGTGATGTGGGTGCCGGCGGCCTGAGGTTGCGCTTGCAAACGCCGGGGTTTCGCCGCAAGAACCGCGACGACCCACAGCAGCGGAGGCCCCGATGACCCATCGCATCGCCATCCTTGGCGCGTCCGGCTACACCGGGGCCGAACTGGTCCGCCTGATCGCCACCCATCCGGCCATGACGATCACCGCGCTGTCGGCCGACCGCAAGGCCGGCATGACCATGGCCGAGGTATTCCCCTTTCTGCGCCACCTCGACCTGCCGCGGCTGGTGAAGATCGACGAGATTGATTTCTCCAACGTTGACCTGTGCTTCTGCGCGCTTCCTCATGCGACGACTCAGGAAGTGGTCGCAAGGCTGCCGAAAGACTTGAAGATCGTCGACCTCAGCGCCGATTTCCGCCTGCGCGACCCGGCAGAATACCAGAAATGGTACGGCCAGCCGCATGCCGCGGTCGAGGTGCAGAAAGAGGCCGTCTATGGCCTGACTGAATTCTACCGCGACCAGATCCGCGCCGCGCGGCTGGTGGCCGGCACCGGCTGCAACGCGGCGACCGGCCAGTTCGCGCTGCGCCCGCTGATCGCGGCGGGCTGCATCGACCTGGACGAGATCGTGATCGACCTCAAGGCCGGGGTCTCGGGCGCGGGGCGCAGCCTCAAGGAAAACCTCCTGCACGCCGAACTGTCGGGCGGCACCCATACCTATTCGGTCGGCGGCAAGCACCGGCACCTGGGCGAATTCGACCAGGAATTCTCGGCCATCGCCGGGCGTCCGGTGCGGGTGCAGTTCACGCCGCACCTGTTGCCGATGAACCGCGGCATCCTGGCCACCGTCTATGTCCGCGGCGAGGCCGCCCGCATCCACCAGGAGCTGGAGACGGCCTATGCGGCCGAACCCTTCCTCAAGGTGCTGCCGTTCGGTGCGCTGCCCTCGACGCGCGACATCGCGGGGTCGAACTTCTGTCACATCGGCGTGATCGGCGACCGCATCCCGGGGCGGGCGGTGGTGGTGGCGGTGCTTGACAACCTGACCAAGGGAAGCTCTGGCCAGGCGATCCAGAACGCCAACCTGATGCTGGGGATCGCGGAAACCGCCGGGCTGATGCTGGCGCCCGTGTTCCCCTGAGGGCGCCGGAATTCGCACGAATTCCGGTCCGATTTTCGTCGAAAATCGGTTTGCGGCGAAGGATCGCAGGGCCTGCCCGGGGCTTGACCGAGGTCAAGGCACACCCGATCTGGGGAGGGCAGAAGGCGGGCAACGGGAAAAGGGGCCGGGGCAATGGCGGGTGCGCAGGAATTCCGCGGGCTGAAGGGCCTGAAGAAACGGCGGCGGATGCAGGTGATCGGGCTGGCCTTCGCCTCGCTGGCGGCGACGGTGGCGATCATCTACCTCTTCGTCCCGAAAGAGGCGATCAACTTCTTCCGCTCGCCCACCGAGGTGGTGACCAGCCCGCCCGACCCAGCCGAGGTGTTCCGCATCGGCGGCCTGGTCGCCGAGGGCAGCGTGGTCCGCGGCGAGGGCACCCTGGTCACTTTCGTGGTCACCGACACCAACGAATCGGTGCCAGTCCGCTACACCGGCCTGCTGCCCGACCTGTTCAAGGAAGGCACCGGCATGATCGCGCTTGGCCAGATGCAGGACGGCACCTTTGTCGCCACCGAGGTGCTGGCCAAGCATGACGAGACCTACATGCCCAAGGAAGTGACCGAGGCGCTGAAGGAACAGGGCGTCTACCAGGGTCCGGACAGCTGACGCAGGGGCAGGCGGTCGCCCCATCGCGCGCCGGGGCGAGACCGCGTTAACCCCCCTCTGACAGCCTGCACGCAAGGGGGAGCTTTCGACCGAGGAAAGCTCATGCTGTCAGTCAAGGACATTGCGGAAGAAATCGTCACCCGCGAGGGCGGCTTTGTGAACGACCCCGACGATCCGGGCGGGGCGACGAACCACGGAGTGACCATCGGCACCTTGCGGCGCCTGGGGATCGACGTGAATCGCGACACGCGGATCGACGTCGCCGACGTGCGGGCGCTGACCCGCGCGCAGGCGGTCGCGATCTACATCGAGCACTACTTTACCCGGCCCGGCATCGGAGGCCTGCCCGAGGCGCTGCAGCCTTCGGTCTTCGACATGTATGTCAACGCCGGGGCCAATGCGGTGAAGATCCTGCAGCGGCTGCTGACCCAGATGGGCTATCCCTGCGACCCCGACGGCCAGATCGGGCCGCAGACCATCCGGGCGGCGCAGATGGCGCAGGACGCCGCGCCGTCGCACCTGGCCGATGCCTATGGCATCGCCCGGCGCAACTACTACTACGGCCTGGGCGATGTGCGCCCCTCCAGCCGCAAGTACGCGCGCCGGCGCGACGGTGGCAAGGGCGGCTGGATCCTGCGCGCCGAGGCCTTCCTGTCGCCGCGCTACCACCTGACGGAGGCGCAGCACCGCGCCCGGGTGGCGGCATGGGAGTGATCGACAAGATGATCGGCGGCCCCGGCGCGGTCACCGCGCTCGGCCAGGCCGCCAAGGGGGTGGCCGAGGTGCTGCTGCCCTCGGCCACCCGGCGGATGGAGTTGTCGGCCGAGGCGCAGATGGCCGCGCTGCGTCAGCTGGGCGAGGAATACCAGCATCCGATGCTCAGCTGGTTCGACCGGCTGGTGAACGGGCTGAACCGGCTGCCCAGGCCCTTGCTGGCCTTCGGCACGCTGGGCTTGTTCACCTACGCGATGATCGACCCTGCCGCATTTGCGGCGCGCATGGTGGGGCTGAACGCCGTGCCCGAACCGCTGTGGTGGCTGTTGGGGGCGATCGTTGCCTTCTACTTCGGCGCGCGCGAGACGCATTACTTTCGCAGCCGGTCGGTGACGTCGCCCTATCCGCCCACCGGTGCCGCGCCGGAAGAAAATGCCGCGCTGGACGATTGGCGCGGCGGCGCCTGACGGGCGGCTCGTCGTCGCATTTCATGCGCTCCTCGCGGGGGGGCGGCGACGAGGGACGAAGTCACCGAGGAGCGGCTCTTGCTGTTGACCTGTCCGGTCGGCTCTGGCAATGCCAAGGGATCAGACGGGATTTGATCAGATGAACCTCTTCGCGGAACTCCGCACGGCGGTGGTGGATGCCCTTGGCCGGATGACGGCCAGGGGCCTTTTGCCTGCCGGGCTTGACCTTTCGGCCGTGGCGGTGGAACCGCCGCGCGACCCGGCGCATGGCGACATGGCGGCCAATGCCGCGATGGTGCTGGCCAAGCCGGCCGGCAAGCCCCCGCGCGAGATCGCCGAGGCCCTGGCGGCCGAACTGATGGCCGATCCGCGCATCGCCGGCGCCGATGTGGCGGGGCCGGGCTTCCTGAACCTGCGGCTGGCCGATGCGGTCTGGCAGGGCGTGGCGCGCGATGCGCTGGCGGCGGGCGCGGCCTATGGCCGGTCCGACATCGGCCGCGGGCAGAAGGTAAACGTCGAATTCGTCAGCGCCAACCCGACCGGGCCGATGCATGTGGCCCATGCCCGCGGCGCGGTGGTGGGCGATGCGCTGTCGCGCCTCCTGGCCTTTGCGGGCTGGGACGTGACGCGGGAATACTACATCAACGACGGCGGCGGGCAGGTCGACGTGCTGGCCCGCAGCGCCTATGAGCGCTACCGCGAGGCGCATGGCCTGTCACCCGAGATCGCCGAGGGCCTCTATCCCGGCGACTACCTGATCCCGGTGGGCCAGGCGCTGAAGGCAAAGTATGGCGACAGCCTGCTGGACAAGGGCGAACAGTACTGGCTGGCCGAGGTGCGCGAATTCGCCACCGACATGATGATGCAGATGATCCGCGAGGATCTGGCAGCCCTTGGCGTCACGATGGATGTCTATTCCAGCGAGAAGGCGCTTTACGGCACCGGCGAGATCGAGGCCGCCATCGAGCGGCTGCGCGGCCTGGACCTGATCTACACCGGCACGCTGGAGCCGCCCAAGGGCAAGGCCCCCGATGACTGGGAGGCGCGCGAGCAGACGCTGTTCCGCAGCACCGCCTTCGGCGACGACCAGGACCGGCCGGTGCAGAAATCGGACGGCAGCTGGACCTATTTCGCCCCCGACATCGCCTATCACTTCAACAAGGTACGGCGCGGCTTCGACCAGCTGATCAACATCTTCGGCGCCGACCATGCGGGATACGTCAAGCGGCTGAAGGCCGTGGTCGCCGCGCTGTCGGAAAACCGGGTCAACCTGGACATCAAGCTGATCCAGCTGGTCAAGCTGCTCAAGGGTGGCCAGATCGTCAAGATGTCGAAGCGCGCCGGGACTTTTGTTACCTTGCGCGACCTGATCGACGAGGTCGGGCCCGACGTGGTGCGCTTTGTCATGCTGACGCGCAAGAACGACGTGGCGCTGGACTTCGACTTCGACAAGGTGACCGAGCAGTCCAAGGACAACCCGGTCTTCTATGTGCAATACGCCAACGCCCGGGTGAACAGCGTGCTGCGCAAGGCCCGCGAGGCCGGGATCGCCGTCGACGACGCCATGCTGCTGGCCGCCGACCATGCGAAACTGTCGCATCCGGCCGAACTGGCGATGCTGAAGAAGATCGCCGAATGGCCGCGGCTGGTGGAAATCGCCGCGCGCAACAACGAACCGCACCGGGTGGCCTTCTACCTGTACGAACTGGCCAGTGACCTGCACGGGCTGTGGAATCGCGGCAACGACGAAACCTCGCTGCGCTTCATCCAGGACGATGCCGCCACAAGTCAGGCGAAAATCGCCCTTGCCCGGGCGACAAGCGTTGTCATTTGCGCCGGCCTTGGTATCTTGGGCGTGACGCCGGTCGAAGAAATGCGCTGATCCAAGGCGCCTCGGCCGGAACGGGCAGTCGGAAAAGGCGGGATCAACCCGCCGGGCAGAGGCAGTATGGCGGATAGGGACTATGCCGAATATGGCGTGCCCGGCGGCCCCGGGGCCGGTCGGGCGCAGCGCATCGTGCAGATCGCGGGCGCGCTGTCGTCGGTTGCGCTGGTGCTGGGCCTGGGGGTCTGGGGCTATCGGCTGGCGGTGCGCGACATCGCCGGGGTGCCGGTGATCCGCGCGCTGGAAGGACCGATGCGCATTGCGCCGGACGATCCGGGCGGCGAGGTGGTCGACCATCAGGGTCTGGCGGTGAACGACGTGGCAGCCGTTGGCACCGCGGCGCCGCCGCCCGATCGCCTGGTGCTGGCGCCCAAGCCCGTGGAACTGACGCTTGAGGATGGGCCGGGCCTCTCTGGCCTGCCGCCCGCGCCGGAAGGCGAGATGCAGCCCGCCCGCGCCGAGGTGGCGCCCGTGCTGCCCGATGCCGCCGCACCGCTGGGCCCCGTCGAGGCGGGTGACGCCGTCTCTGCCGCCCTGGCCGAGGCCCTGAGCGCCGAGGATGCCCTGGCCGACGAAGGCGTCGAGGTGGCGGCGCTGGATGCCGCCGGACTGCCGGCCCCCGAAGGGGCGGTGACACGTTCGCCCCGGCCGCAGCCGCGGCCCGACCGCGCCGCGACCCCGGTCGCCGCCGCCACTCCGGCGGCCCCGGTCGAGGTGGACCCGGCGACGCTGGAACCCGGCACCCGTTTGGTGCAGTTCGGCGCCTTTGACAGCGACAAGGAGGCCCGCGCCGAATGGCTGCGCCTGGCCGGTCGCTTTGGCGAACTGATGGCCGGCAAGGCCATGGTGATCCAGCCTGCCACCAGTGGCGGCCGCAGCTTTTACCGCCTGCGCGCCCAAGGCTTCGAGGGCGAGGACGACGCCCGCCGCTTTTGCAGCGCGCTGGTCGCCGAAAACGCCAGCTGCATCCCGGTCGCGCACCGATGAGCCCCGGCATCGGAACGGGCGCCACGATCTTCGGCTGCGCGGGGCCGGTGCTGCTGCCCGAGGAACGCGCCTTTTTCCGCGAGGCTGATCCCTTCGGCTTCATCCTCTTTGCCCGCAACGTCGAGACCCCTGACCAACTGCGCCGCCTGACGCAAGACCTGCGCGAGGCCGTGGGCCGCGAGGCGCCGATCCTGGTCGACCAGGAGGGCGGCCGCGTCCAGCGCCTGCGCGCCCCGCACTGGCGCGAGTGGGAGCCGCCCTTCGACACCGTCGCCCGCTTTGCCCGCATCGAGGACGCCGCCCGCGCGATGAACCTGCGGGCGCAGATCATCGCCTCCGAACTGCGCGCGGTGGGCATCGACGCCAACTGCGCCCCGGTCGCGGATGTGGCGCGCGACGCCACGCATCCGTTTCTGAAGAACCGCTGTTATGGCAGCGATCCCGCCACGGTCACGGCCATCGCGCGGGCGGTGGCCGACGGCCTTTTGGCCGGCGGCGTGCTGCCCGTGGTCAAGCACATGCCCGGCCACGGCCTGTCGGGGATGGACACCCACCACGACCTGCCGACCGTCACCGAAAGCCGCGAGGCCCTTGCCGCGACCGACTTCGCGCCGTTCCGCGCCCTGGCCGACCTGCCGATGGCGATGACGGCGCACATCGTCTTTTCCGCCATCGACAGCCGCCCCGCGACGCAAAGCCCCGAGATGATCCGCCTGATCCGGCAGGACATCGGCTTTCGCGGCCTGTTGATGACCGACGACCTGAACATGGAGGCGCTGAAGGGCCGGCTCGCCCAGCGGACCGAGGCGTCGATGGCCGCGGGCTGCGACATCGCCCTGCATTGCAAGGGCGACCTGGTCCAGATGCAAGAGGTGGCGGCGGCGGCAGGCCAGCTGTCCACGGGTGCGGGCTTTCGCGCAAGGGCGGCGCTGGCCGCGCGCCGGGCGGCGCCAGAGGTTGACATCGCGGCGCTCGAGGCGGACCTTGCCGCGGTGACCCGCGGAACCCTGCATGCCTGACCCCATCGCCGACGACTGGACCCAGCCCGAACGGCTGACCCCCGCCGAACGGCTTGAGGCCGAGGCGCTGATCGTCGACGTTGACGGCTTCGAGGGGCCGCTGGACCTGTTGCTGACCCTCAGCCGCACCCAGAAGGTCGATCTGCGCCGCGTTTCGGTGCTGCAACTGGCCGAACAATACCTGGCCTTCATCGCGCAGGCGCGGTCGCTTCGGATTGAACTGGCGGCGGATTACCTGGTGATGGCGGCCTGGCTGGCCTTCCTGAAATCGCGCCTGCTGTTGCCGCCCGAACCCGGCGACGCCGGGCCCTCGGCCGAGGATCTGGCAGCCCACCTGGCCTTCCAGCTGGAACGCCTGTCTGCGATGCGCGAGGCGGCGGCGCGGCTGATGGCCCGCGACCAGCTGGGCCGCGACTTCTTTGCCCGCGGCCTGCCCGAAGGCGTCAGCCTGCACCGCAAGGTCAGCTATGACGCGACGCTTCTCGACCTGATGCGCGCCTATGCCCGCATCCGCACCAAGGACGAATTCCGCCCCTTCGTGATGGACCGCGAACATGTCTTCACCATGGAACAGGCGCTGGAGCGGATGCGCGGCCTGATCGGCTATGCCGGCGACTGGGCCGAGCTGACCACCTTCCTGCCCGAGGGCTGGGACGTGACGCCGATGGCAAGGCGGTCCGCGACGGCGGCGCATTTCGCCGCCGTGCTGGAACTGGCCAAGCGCGGCCAGGTGGCGATCCGGCAGGGCGAGACCTTCGCGCCGATCCAGATCCGCAGGCGCGACGGATGACCGAGATCGCCCCCCCCGAGGAACAAAGCCTGTTCGCCGCCCCGCCGATGGGCGAACAGGAACGCATGGTCGAGGCGATCCTGTTCGCCAGCGCCGAGCCGGTGACCGTGGCCGACCTGGCCGCCCGCATGCCGCATGGCGCCGACCCGGCCGAGGCGCTGGTGCATCTGCGCCGCCGCTATGAGGGGCGGGGGGTCAACCTGGTGCGGGTGGGCGACGCCTGGGCGATGCGCACCGCGCCCGACCTTGGGCACCTGATGCGGCGCGAGACGGTCGAGACGCGGAAACTGTCGCGCGCGGCGATCGAGACGCTGGCGATCGTCGCCTATCACCAGCCGGTGACCCGCGCCGAGATCGAGGAGATCCGCGGCGTGGCCGTCAGCCGCGGCACCATCGACCAGCTGATGGAGCTGGAATGGATTCGCCTCGGCCGCCGCCGGATGACGCCGGGCCGCCCGGTCACCTTCGTGGTGACCGAAAGCTTCCTCGACCATTTCGGCCTGGAATCCGCCCGCGACTTGCCGGGCATCAAGGAGTTGCGGGCCGCAGGCCTTCTCGACAGCCGCCCGATGCCGGGCAGCGCCGCGACCGAGGACGAGGACGAAGCCGCCGCCGGCCAAAGCGAGTTGTTCGAGGATTGAGGAGGAACCGATGGAGCGATTTCTGACGCAGATCCTGAACATGGTCTTCCGCAAGTTCCTGAACCGCGGGATCAATGCCGGCATCGACCACCTGTCGCGCCGCGGCAAGCCGCCGGCCGAGATGACCCCGGCCGAGCGTCAGCAGGCCCAGCAGGCGCGCGACCTGGCCAAACGCGCCCGCCAGGCCGCCAGACTGACCCGTCGCCTCGGCCGGTGAAGCAATTGCGCGGCTGCCGCCGCAAGCCTTTTTCGTTTTGCCTTGGCGTTGCGCCCGGTGACTGGCGTCGACTGACGAGGGGCGCCGCCCCTCGAGCTCCCCGGGGTATTTTCACCAGAATGAAGATCAAGGTCCTTCAATCCGGTTGAAATACCCCGGGGGGTTTGGGGGGCTGGCCCCCCATCAGCCGCTGAGGAGAGGGTAACCGCTGTCCCGATTGCGCTGTGGCGGGGGTCATTCCACGGGAGCGGGTTGTTGGTCTTGCTCTGGCGTCGTGGCCTGCGCAGAGGGCGTTCTTGTGGTCCGGGGCGATGGGGCGGATGGGGCGTTCGACATTGTTGCTGTCGGTCTCGACGCGGCCATCGGTCGGGAAGCGGCCAGGGCCGTCGCGGTATCTGGCGATGGTGGCCAGCGCCTCGCCCAGGGGCGATCCGGTCTGCTTCAACCAGGCGGTTGCATCCGGCATGGCCATTCCTTGCCCGGCAATGGTTTGCTGGCAAACCATGAGGGGGACCTGGAGAATACCCCTGAAACCATGCGGGATCCGCTCGGCATGCTGCCCGCGCCCCGGCCGGGGGCAGGGGTGAAGACCACGCCCGGTGGTGCCCTTGCCATCTTCGCCGATGCAGTGCCGGCAGCCGCCGGCGCAGGTCAGGCTGTCCGGCCCGATGACCTCTTCGATGCGCGGCCCGGGGCGCCTGGCTCATCGGCATCAGCCCGTCCTTCACGGCGGGCCAGGTGAAGCTGTGCTCTGCCAGCCGCTTGCGGGCCATCACCAGACCGGTCTTGCGCCAGGGTCGCTTGAACCCGTGGCGCCACCATGACTCACCCGGCAGAGCAGGTTCGACCGGCCCGCCTTCCTGGCCCGGAACACGAAGACCGTCCCGGTGAACGGGCATTGCAGAGCTCGTTCTTCACCATCGCGGCCAGGCTGTCGTGACCCTTGCGGAAGTCGATGGGCTTCGTCGCCACCATGATCCGCACCCGGTTCGACGGGAAGATCACGGTCGGGCCGGCAAGGCCATGGCCAGTTCCGCACCCCGTGCCGCAGGCGTGGCTGCCTCTCGCCGCACCGTCACAGGGCCGATGACCAGATCGATCGACTCCGTCGCGACAGGCATGTCCACCACCTGTGTCGTCGCCACAGGTGCCGCGAACTCGGCCCCCGCGACCTCCGGCGCAACCAGCTTGCCCTGCCGCCCGAGCGTCCGCCACGAGGACAGGTGACTGGCCATCCCCATGCCGAGGGGCTACCTCGTTCACCGTCACGTCCGGCACCAGCGTCCCGGCCACGATCCGGCCCTTCGCCTCATCCGGCCGTCGCCGCCTGGCCGCCTGGCTGAAGGAGCCACCAGAAACTCCCCGACCCCAACGGCCTCGATCCCGCGCTCCCGACGGACTCCCACGGAAACCTCCCGTGCAAATCCCAACCCAGGGCCGCACCCCGGGCCCGCATCGCAGCCAACGCATTCAACACGAAGGCGGGGGCAGATCGGCGCTTGCGGAGGAGGCAACTGCCGACGACGAGAGGAAAGGCTTCGCCGTCAGGCGGCGATTGCTTTACCGCCGGTCAGGCCGGGCGGAACTGCTTGGCCAGCTTCAGCCCCTGGCCCTGGTAGTTCGAGGCGATTCCGGTGCCGTAAAGCCGGTCGGGGCGGGCGGCCATGCGTTCGTAGACCAGGCGACCCACCACCTGGCCGTGTTCCAGCACGAAGGGCGCCTCGTGGCAGCGCACTTCCAGCACGCCGCGGCTGCCCTTGCCGCCGGCCAGGGCATGGCCGAAGCCGGGATCGAAGAAGCCCGCGTAATGCACCCGGAATTCGCCCACCATGGCCAGGTAGGGCGCCATTTCGGCGGCGTAATCGGGAGGGATCGTCACGGCCTCGCGGCTGACCAGGATGTAGAAGGCGCCGGGGTCCAGGATGACGTGGCCGTTTTCGGCATGCACGTCCTCCCAGAAATCCCGCGCCGGGTAATGGCCGATGCGATCCAGGTCGACGACCCCGGTGTGCGGCTTGGCCCGGTAGCCGACCAGCGTGCCCGAGGTGGGTTGCAGATCGACCGAGAAGCCAAGCCCCTCGGAGATCAGCGGCGTGCCGTCGACCAGCGGGTCGGCGGCGTGCAGGCGGGTCAGGGCCGCATCGTCCAGCACCGCCTGGCCGCTGCGGAAGCGGATCTGGTTCAGCCGCTGCCCCGCCCGCACCAGCACCGAGAACGACCGCGGGCAGACCTCGGCATAAAGCGGGCCGTCGTAGCCTTCGGGGATGCGGTCGAATTCGGAGCCGCCGTCGGTGATTGCCCGGGTCAGCAGGTCCAGCCGCCCGGACGAGGACTTGGCATTGGCCACCGCCGTCACGCCGGGCGGCAGGCTCAGCCGTTCGGCCAGCGGGATCAGGTAGACGCAGCCCTTTTCCAGCACCGCGCCCTGGGTCAGGTCGACGCGGTGCATCTCGAACTCGGCGATGCGGCTGGCGACCGTGCGGCCCTGGCCGGCCAGGAACGAGGCGCGCACCCGGTAGGCCACCGGCCCCAGCCGCAGGTCCAGGCTGGCGGGCTGGACCTGGTCGTCGAGGATTTCGGGATCGGCCCTGAGCGCGCCCCGGGCGATCAACTGGCGGATGGCGCTGTCGGGCAGGACGCCGGCTGCTGTCATGGCTGGCCCCTCCCGGAGCGAAAATGAAAAACCGCCCGGCCTGTCGGACAGGCGGGCGGCTTTGCAATGGTCGGGCCGGAGAGATTCGAACTCTCGACCTCCCGCCCCCCAGACGGACGCGCTAACCAGGCTGCGCTACGGCCCGACACCGGCGTCTTCATAACGGGTTTCCGGGCGGTGGCAAGCGGGAAAAGCGCAATTTCCGGAAGGGTCACGGCCCCGTCGGCGGTGCCGCCAGACGGGCCCGAAGGCGGGCGATGCGGCCGGCGATTTCGGCCAGATCGTCGTGCCGCGAGGCCAGGCTGCGCATCGGCAAGGCACGCAGGCGGGCGGCCAGGGTGGCGGTGGCTTCGTCGGCCGGCGATTCGGGTCGGGCGGCCGTGGGCGGCGGGGGCGGGGG
>JAGPCN010000020.1 GCA_018058035.1 Fuscovulum sp. | reverse complement strand
ACTGCTGTTCGGTCAAGGGGGGCATCGCGCTCATGCGGCACAGGCTGGGCGATTCTGCGTCAATGCCGGGGTAACGCCGCCGTGCCCGAAGCCGCCCGATCACTCGGCCGCCGCCAGCCGCTTGCGCTGCCCGGCGGCCCAGTCGGCGCAGGCCCGGCCGAAGGCCTGGAACAGCGGGCGCGAGACCGGGTCCTCGCCGGCGCGCCATTCGGGATGCCATTGCACCGACAGCGTAAAGCCCGGCGCATCCTTGACATAGATCGCCTCTGGCGTGCCGTCGGGGGCGCGGCCGTCGACAACGATCCGCGCGCCGGGGCGGTCGATGCCCTGGCCGTGCAGCGTGTTGGTCAGCACCTCTTCGGCCCCCATCAGGCGATGAAACGGCCCTTGGGGCGTAAAGCGCACCGGATGGCGCAGGGCAAACTGCTCTTCCAATGTGCCATCGGGCGGCATGCGGTGGTTCATCCGCCCCGGCAGGTCGCGGATCTCGGGGTGAAGCGAGCCGCCCATGGCCACGTTCACCTCTTGAAAGCCGCGGCAGATGCCCAGGAACGGCTGGCCGCGGTCGACGCAGGCCCGCACCAGCGGCAGCGTCACCGCGTCGCGGCAGCGGTCAAAGGCGCCATGCGCCGGCGTTTCCTCGGCGCCGTATTCGCTGGGATGCACGTTCGGTCGCCCGCCGGTCAGCAGGAAGCCATCGCAAAGCTCCAGCAGTTCGGCCACCGAAACATAGCGCGGGTCCGAAGGGATGATCAGCGGCAGGCAGCCCGCCACATCGGCGACGGCTTCGGAATTCATCGTGCCGCCGGCATGCACGGGATACCGGTCGTTCAGGTCATGAGAGTTGCCGATGATCCCCACGACGGGGCGGCGGCAGGTCAGGCAGGACATGGTGGCGCGGGTCCGGCGGTTGTGACGCTGCGATGACCATAGCGCCATTGCCCGGGTGCGAAAAGGCCGCCTGCGCGCACAATCGCCCTTCACCGTCGCACCAGGCCCGCAAATGCGGCAGGCTCACCGCGTCGTGACTTGCCTTCCGGCAGGGGGAAGGCTGCAACCCTGCGTCCAACCCACAAGTACGGAGACCGAGATGCCCCGAATCCTGCCCCTTGCGGCCGTCACTGCTGTCGGCCTGGCCCTGCTGGCGGCTCTGCCCCTGTCGGCCGAAGGCGAGATGGACCATTCCGGCCACATGATGACTGGCATGGAAGGCCCGTCGACCATGGCCTACATGGAGGCCAACATGCGGATGCATGCGGCGATGGAGATCGCCTACAGCGGCAATGCCGATGTCGACTTCATCCGCGGCATGATCCCGCACCACCAGGGCGCCGTCGAGATGGCGCGGATCGTGCTGGAGCATGGCAGCGACCCCGAGGTGCGCAAGCTGGCCGAGGCGGTGATCGCCGCGCAAGAGGCCGAGATCGCCTGGATGCAGGACTGGCTGGCGAAGAACGCGCCCTGAGGCGGCGGGATCACGGCGCGCGGGCGCCGAGCCAGGCTTCGGCCAGCGCAACCATGCGGGCGCGGGTCATCGGTGGCCCGTGGCCGCCGATCACCATGCGGCAATCCAGGTGGCGCAGCCGCTCCATCGTGGCGGCATAGGCGGTGCGGTCGGCACCGGGGATGTCGTCAAGGATCTCGTCGTCATAGATCGCATCGCCCGACAGCAGCAGCCCGGCGGCCTCGTCCAGCAGGCCGATGCCGCCCGGCGAATGGCCGGGCAGGTGCAGCACGCTCAGCACCCGGTCGCCCAGGTCGATGCGGTCGCCGTCACTCAAGGCCAGGGTCAGCGGCGCCGGCACCAGCCGCCAGGCCGACAGGTCCTGCCCCGGTGCCGCCCCGCCGGGCCAGGCGGCGAATTCGCCGGCAAAGGTCGCGTCCGGGTCCTGCCCGGCAAAGGCCGCGGCTTCGGCCGCATGGCCGCGGCGGTCGGCGAATTCGTGGAAGCCGCCGATATGGTCGACGTGGGCATGGCTGGCCACCGCGATCACCGGGGCCCCCGACAGCGGCAGCGCCGGCCGCAGCGGGCCAAGGCCGCAGCCGAAATCGAACTGCAGGTCGGCGTCGCGGCCAATGACGGTGACCATGGCCGCGCGGAACATCGGGTCCACCCCGGGCTCTTCGCTGCGCCAGACCCCCGGCGCGATCGGTTCGGTCGCAATTCCCATGTCTGCCCCCCGCCGACGGTCGCTTTCAGGCGGGCGGCCCGCCACCGCGGCCCCTAGCCTGCCGCGCATGACCGCGCCCCGTCCCCTGCTTGGCATCGGCCTGATGCTGACCGCCATGGCCATCCTGCCGATGATCGACGTTCTCGCCAAGACGCTGGGAGAGGCCGGGCTGCCGATTCTGGTGGTGGTCTGGGCGCGGGCGCTGTTCGGGGCGCTGATGATGCTGCCGCTGGCCCTGCGGGCGGGTGGGCGCGCGGCCCTGCTGCCCGACCGCTGGGTCTATCACGCCGGGCGGGCGGCGCTGCTCTACGCGGCGACGTTCTTCTTCTTCTCGTCGCTGAAATACCTGCCGATCGCCGATGCGATGGCGATCTTCTTCGTCAACCCGCTGATCGTGACCATCCTGTCGGCGCTGGTGCTGCGCGAAAGGGTCGGCCCGCGCCGCTGGGCGGCGGTGGCGGTGGGGTTCGTGGGCACGCTGATCATCATCCGCCCCGGCCTGGTCGCGCTGAACCCCGGCACGGTACTGGCGCTTTTGGCGGGGGCAAGCCTGGGCAGCTATTTCATCATGACGCGGGCGCGGGCGGGCAAGACGGATGCCAACCTGCTGACCTATCACACCAGCCTGATCGGGGTGGCGGGCCTGAGCGCGCTTTTGCCGCTGGCCTGGGTGCCGCCCGAGCCGCAGCAATGGCTGATGCTGGTGGGCGTGGGCGTGATCGCGACGCTGGGGCACCTCTTGATCACCCGCGCCTATGAACAGGCCGAGGCCTCGCTGCTGGCGCCGCTGGCGTTCTGCGAGATCGTGACGGCGACGCTGCTGGGCTGGTGGTTCTTTGGCGACCTGCCAGACCGCTGGACGGTGACAGGTGTCACGATCCTGATCGGATCGGCGATCTACATCTCGTGGCGCGAGCGGCAGACGGCCCGGCGCGCCGGAACGGCTTGACCCCGCGTCACGGGCGGGGCATCCGCTGCGCAGGACGCAAGGCCATGATGACAGACCCGATCGAGCCCCCCCTTCCGCCGCCCGCCGCGGCTCCGACGCGCCCCAGGGGCGCGCCGCCGCGGCTGTCCGAGATCCTGACCGGGCTGGCCGAGGACCCGGCCCGCGACCGGATCTCGGTCGCCGACATGCTGGAGACGATGCGGGCGCGGGCCTTCGGGGCGCTGTTGCTGATCTTTGCCTTTCCCAACATCCTGCCGACGCCGCCCGGCACGGCCGGCATCCTGGGCCTGCCGCTGATCTTTTTGTCGGCGCAGATGATGCTGGGGCTGCAGCCCTGGTTGCCGGGGGTGATCGCCGGGCGGTCGATGGCGCGGGCGACGTTCCAGGGGCTGGTCACCCGGATCAACCCCTGGCTGGTCAAGGCCGAAAGGCTGTTGCGCGCGCGGCTGAAGGTGCTGGCCTGGCCGGTGTCGCAGCGCGTGCTGGGGGCGTTGTGCCTGGTGGTGTCGATCGCGCTGGCGCTGCCGGTGCCCTTTGCCAACATGGCCCCCGCGGTGGCGCTGTGCCTGATCGGGCTGGGGGTGCTGGAGCGCGACGGGGTCTGGATCCTGGTGGGCGTGCTGGCGGCCTTCGGGTCGCTGATCTATGTGGCGGGGCTGGCCTATGCCTTGGTGAAATCGGCCCTGTTCCTGCTGATGAACGCGTTCTAAGGCGATTTCCGATACGGAAATCGGACCGGAAATCGCGCGATTTCCGGTGCCTCAGGCCCCGGCCAGCGCGCGGGTGGCGGCCTCGATGGCGCCCGGCCCGTGGGCGATGTCCAGCGCCTTCAGCCCCGTGTCCATCGCCGCCAGCGCGCCCAGCGTCATGTGGGCGTTCACATGCCCCATGTGCGCGACCCGCAGGAAGCCGTGATAGGCCGGATCGCTGGGTGCCGCCATGCCGAGGCCGATGCCCAGCGTCACCCCCGCCGTCTGTTCCAGCCATTGCCGCAGCCGCGTCGCATCCGGCGCGCCGAAGCGCGCGGCTGTGACCGACCGGCCGCGCCAATCAGGCCGCGCCACGTTCATCGCGATGGCCGGGTTGCCGGCGCCCCAGGCCTCGAACGCGGCCCAGACGGCGCGGGCCAGGCCGTCGTGCCGCCGCCAGGCCGCGGCCATCCCCTCTTCGTGGACCAGCATCGTCAGCGCCTCGCGCAGGCCGTAGAGGTGCGCGGTCGGCGCGGTGCCGTCCCAGAGCTGCCAGAATTCCTCGGCCTCGGCCCTTGGCCCCCACCGCCAGTAGGGCGTGGCCAGGTCGCCGGTGCCGCAGCGCTGCCGTGCCGCTTCCGAGAACCAGACGAAGGCCAGGCCCGGCGGCGTCATCAGCCCCTTCTGGCAGGCCGCCACCGTGACATCCACCCCCCAGTCGTCCATCCGGTATTCGTCGCAGCCCATCGAGGCGATGCAGTCGACCGCGAACAGCGCCGGATGCCCCGCCGCGTCGATGGCCTTGCGCAAGCCCGCAATGTCGTTGCGGATGGTCGAGGCGGTGTCGACATGCGTGGTCAGGACGGCCTTGATCTTCCCCTCGCGGTCGGCGCGCAGGGCGTCTTCCAGCCGGGCCGGATCGGCGGGCGCCTGCTTGCCGAAATCCAGCACCTCGACCTCGATCCCCATCTGGCGGGCGTGGTTGGCCCAGGAATGGCCGAACTGGCCAGAGGCCAGCACCAGCGCCCGGTCGCCGCGGGAAAACAGGTTGGCATTCGCCGCCTCCCACCCGGCATGGCCGTTGCCGATATAGGCCGCGACGTGGGCCGTGGTGCCCGCCACCATGCGCAAGTCGGGCCAGAGGCTGTCGACCAGCTCCAGAAGCGCGCCTTCGTAGATGTTGGGGCTGCCCCGGTGCATCGCCCGCTGCACCCGGTCGGGGATGACCGAGGGGCCGGGAATGGCAAGGTAGGGATGGCCGTTGGCGAATGTCATGGGCTTTGGGTTCCTGAGTGCACCCGCCATGGCTAGCCCTGCCCGCGGAGGCCGTCAACGCCCCGGCGCTTGAGCCGCCCGCCCTGTTCCGCTACACCGCGGCTTGACCTTCGGAAACCCGCACCCTTGACCGATATGCCGCCGCCCCCGCGCCTGTTCGCCCGCTACTGGCGGCAGTTCCTGCGCCCGCGCGCGGGGTTGCTGGTCGTGGCGGTGGCGGTTTCGGTGATCGAAGGCTCGACCCTGGGCGCGCTGTCATGGATGCTGGAGCCGCTGTTCGACCAGGTCTTTGCCGCCCGCTCGAAGGATGCGCTGGTCTGGGTGGGCCTGGGCATCCTGGGGCTGTTCGTGGTGCGGGCGATCACCTCGGTCATCGGGCGGCACCTGATCGCGCGGATCAACCAGGTCACCGCGGCCGACATGCAGCGGGCGCTCTTGGACCACCTGCTGACGCTGGACGGCGCCTTCTACCAGAAGAACCCGCCCGGCGGGCTGATCGACCGGGTGCAGGGCGATACCATCGCGGCCCAGGCCGGCACCCAGATGGTGGTGGCGGGGCTTGCGCGCGATGTCGTCTCGCTGGCCGGGCTGTTCGCGGTGGCGATCTCGATCGACCCCTGGTGGACGGCGGCGGCCCTGGTCGGCGCGCCGCTGTTGCTGTTGCCAGCGCTGGTGCTGCAACGCTACATCCGCCGCAAGACCCTGACCATGCGCGAACAATCCGGCCTGCGCGCCACCCGCCTGGACGAGGTGTTCCACGGCATCGCCCAGGTCAAGCTGAACCGGATGGAGCGCTACCAGGGCCGCCGCTTTGCCTTGATCCTGGACCGCATCGTGCGGGCCGAGGTGAAATCGGCCACCGGCCGCGCCGCGATGCCGGCGCTGGTCGATGTGGTGACCGGCCTGGGGTTCTTTGCGGTGCTGATCCTGGGCGGCGGCCAGGTGGTCGAGGGTGCGCGCACCACCGGTGAATTCATGGCCTTCTTCACCGCCATGGCGCTGACCTTCCAGCCGATCCGCCGCCTGTCGGACCTGGCCGGGCAATGGCAGATCGCCCGCGCCTCGCTGGAGCGGATCTTCGCCCTGTTCGACACCGCCCCCGCGCTGCGCCGCCCCGCCGAAAGCCGCGCCCAGCCCCACAGCCTGCCGCCGCGGATCGAGTTCCGCGATGTCGACTTCGGCTACGAGGGCACCGCCGTGCTGCGCGGGCTGAGCTTTACCGCCGAAGCGGGCCGGGTGACCGCGCTGGTCGGCGCCTCGGGGGCGGGGAAGTCGACCGTGTTCCACCTGCTGTCCGGGCTGGCCGACCCCGAGGCGGGCGAGATTCGCATCGGCGGGGCCGAAGTGCGCGACCTTAGCCTGTCGGACCAGCGCCGCCTGTTCGCCGCCGTGACGCAGGAACCCGCGCTGTTCGACGAGACCTTGCGCGAAAACCTCGTGCTGGGGCGCGAGGGTCTGGACGGCGACCGGCTGGCCGCCGCCATGGTCGATGCCGCGGTGACCGAATTCGTCGCCCGCCTGCCCGAGGGGCTGGAGACGCCCGCCGGCCCGCGCGGCTCGGCGCTGTCGGGCGGCCAGCGCCAGCGCATCGCGATTGCCCGGGCGCTTCTGGCCGATGCGCCGGTGCTGCTGCTGGACGAGGCGACCAGCGCGCTGGATGCGGCCTCGGAAACCGCGGTGACGGCGGCGCTGGCGCGGGCGCAGGCGGGCCGCACGACGCTGGTGATCGCGCATCGCCTGGCGACCGTGCGCGACGCCGACCATATCCTGGTGCTGGATCAGGGCCGCGTGGTCGAACAGGGCCGGCATGCCGATCTGCTGGCTCAGGGCGGCCTCTATGCCCGGCTGCATGCGCTGCAATTCCGCGGCTGACCCTTTTCCTTGCCCCCGCCCGCCCCCTATATCGGGGCGGAAGGAGACCACGACATGAGCGACGGCGAAGCCCATCCGGGGCGCGAGGTCTGGCGGCTGACCGGGCGCGACGTGCTGACCTTTCTGCAAGGCGTGGTGTCGAACGACGTCGCGCCACTGGGGCGCGGCCCGGGGATGGTCTGGGCGGCGCTGCTGACGCCGCAGGGCAAGTACCTGGCCGATTTCCTGCTGGCCCGCCCGCCCGGTGCGCCTGAGGGCGAGGTGCTGCTGGACATCGCCCAGCCGCTGGCCGCGGCGACGCTGCGGCGGTTGCAGATGTACCGCCTGCGCGCCGATGTGGCGTTTTCCCCGGCCGGCCTGCTGCCCTGGCGGGGCACCGGCCCGGCCCCGGCCGACGCCCTGCCCGACCCGCGTCACCCCGCGCTTGGCTGGCGGGCCTGGCGCGAGGCGCCGGGCTGCGCGCCTGCGATTGACTGGCAGGCGATCCGGGTCGAACACCTGATCCCGGACCATCCCGACGATCTGGTGCCCGATGACAGCTACCTGCTCGAAATGGGATTCGAGCGGCTGCACGGCGTCGATTTCCGCAAGGGCTGTTATGTCGGGCAGGAGGTGACCGCCCGGATGAAGCACAAGACCGAGTTGAAGAAGGGCCTGGTGCGGTTGCGGCTGGCGGCCCCGGTCGCTCCGGGAACGCCGGTCACGCTGCCCGACGGCCGCGAGGCCGGGCGCATCGGCACGGTCTCGGGCCTGCGGGCGCTGGCGCACCTGCGGTTCGACCGGCTGTCGGGCCCGCTGATGGCGGGCGACACCCAGGTCTTTGCCGAGACGGAATGAATCCGCTCAAGATTGTGGCAAATGCTTGATTTATTCAGGACATGGCCCATATTCGGTGGGTGCCGCGCCTTGGTATCGACTAGATGTCGTAGGGTTAACGGGCGGCCATGCGCAAGACGCATGGCTGTCATTCCAAACCGGAAACCCCGAATCGTGTTCAAATCGTTACAAGCGCAGGACGCAGGAAAAGACAAGACCAGGGAATTCAGGTGATGCTCGATACCATCGACAGCACGGCGTTCAACTTCGAACAGGGCCAGCGCGCGCGCAAGCTGTTTGCGGCGGTGGTTCTGGCGGCGCTGGACGACGCGATCGCCGACGACAAGAAATATGGCAACGGCCCCGAGCAGATCGCCCGCTGGGCGCGGTCGCGCGATGGCCGCGAGGTGCTGTCCTGCGCCGGGATCGACCCGAACGAGCGGGTGGTGAAGGGCCTGATGGAATTCGTCGCCAAGGGCGTGCGCACCAGCGTTGCCCTCAGCCGCGAGGAATCCGAACGCCGCCACGCGCTTGAGGCCGAGCAGGCCGAAGCCGCCTGATCCTGCGGACCATCCGGATGCCGAAAGCGCGCCCTTGCGGCGCGCTTTTTCATTTCCGGAGCAGAGGGTTGGCTATTCGAATTCGCGCGCGGTGAGGGCGCGGTTGATCTCGACCCGGACCAGTTTGCGGACGTTGCGGGTGATGCGTTCGCCCAGCGTGCCGGCCAGTTCCTCGCGGATGATGTCGCGGACGATCTCGCGCAGCATGTCCTCGTCGATCTCGGGTTCGTCGGCGTCGAACAGGCCGGGGCCGTCGCCGCCAGAGGCGCCACCGCCACCGCCGGTCGGCGCACCCGGGGGAGCGCCCAAGGCTTCCTCTGCCGGGGCTGCAGAGGGCGCGGCGGGGGCAACCCTGGCTTCGGCCCCAGGATGCAACTGGGCGCGCACCTCGGCTTCGGCCCGGTCGGCCCAGGCGCGGGCCAGCGGATCGCTTTCGAATTCGGCGCGGCGGGGATGGGCGACGAAGGGCAACGCCTCGGGCTCGGCCCAGTCGCTGTCGTCCTGCGCCCAGTCCATGCCGGGCAGGTCCTGCGCCGTCCAGTGGCCGTGGGCTTCGCGCCGCGGCAGGGGGGCGGGTTCTTCGACGATGTCTTCGACCGCCATGTCGGGGGCGTCTTCGGCAGGGTCCACCCCGGCCGAGGACCAGATCAGGTCATCCTCATCGGCCACCAGGCGGGCGGCGGCGACGGTCCGGGGCGAACTGTCAAAGGCCAACGCCGGGCCGGCGTCGGCAGGGGCGTCGGCAGGGGCGTCAACGGGGGCCGCCGCGGGCGCGTTCAGGCCGATGTCGTCATAGACCTCGTCCGCCACCGGAAAGGGCGCCGCGGCAAGATCGGGGAAGGGGTCGAGAACGGGTTCGGGCGCCGTATCGACCACAGCCTCGAACGCCGCCTCGGCCGCCGTATCGGCCGCCGTATCGACTGCCACCCCGGGCGCGGGCACGACGCGCAGCGCCGGGGTCAGCAACAGCTTGCCGGCATCGTCGGCGGAATCGGCCGCCGGACGGGCGGCAGCCCCGGCAGCCCGGGCCGCGGGGCGCAGGTCTTCGGAGACCAGACGGCGGATGGAGGACAGAACATCCTCGATCTCGTGCGAAGTCAGCGGTTCCGACATGAGGATCTGCCTGCGGGTCTTGTCATGGTTTTGCCCGCCACCATAGCCAGATCGGCGGGTCGTGACAAGAAACTGGCGCAACAGGCGTTAACGATTGATGAAAATCCCGGCAGGGGGGCCACGAAAAGGCCCCCTGCGGCGGTCAGTCGCCGATCTTTTCCAGGATGCGGTCCAGCTTCTTGCCCTGGCTCGAGGTCGCCGGCGCGTTCTTGACCGCGTCGTAATAGGCCTCGGGGTCGTAGGTGGTGATGTTCAGGCCCAGATGATCGACGGTCAGCAGGCCCATCGCCGACAGCACCTGGTAGACCGCGATGTAGCGCCCGGCCTCGGCCTGCAGGCGGCCGGCGCGGGCATCCAGCAATTCCTGTTCGGCGTTCAGCACGTCCAGCGTGGTGCGCGCGCCCAGCGTCGCCTCTTCGCGGACGCCGTCAAAGGCGGTCTGGGCGGCGCGGATCTGACGGTCCGAGGCCTCGATCGAGGCGGCAAAGACGGCCAGGCTGGCCCAGGCATTGCCGACGTTCTGCAGCACGGCCACCACCGTCTGGCCCAGCTGCGCACGGGCGGTGTCGTTACCGGCGATCGCCTTGCGATAGAGCGCCGAGAACTCGCCCCCGGCGTAGATGGTCTGGCGGAAGGTCAGGCCCAGCTGCTCGTCGACGCTGCCATCATCCTGCATCGTGATCGCGGTGCCCAGGCCCAGCGTCGGCTTCATCGCCGCATCGGCCAGCTTGACGCGGAATTCGGCGACCGTGACCAGTTCCTGCGCCTGGCGAACCAGAGGATGCCCCTTGCGGGCGACGGCCTGCGCCTCTTCCAGGGTCTTGCCGATTCGTGGCGAGGGCGGCAGCGGCGCCAGCTTGCCCGGATAGGCCCCGGTCGCGGCCTTGTAGGACTCGCGCGAGACCATCAGGTCGCCCTCGGCCGCGGACAGCGCCGACCGCGCCGCCGCCAGCCGCGCCTCGGCGATGGCAACGTCGGTGCGGGTGACTTCGCCCACGTCGAAGCGGTCTTGCGCGGCGCGCAGCTCCTGGGTGATCAGCCGCACGTTCGATTGCCGCAGCGCCACGATTTCCTGGGTCAAAAGCACGTTGACGTAGGATTGCACCGCCGCCAGCAACACCTGCTGTTCGACGTTGACCAGCGCGTGCCGGGTGGCCAGCACGCTGCCCTTGGCGATCTCGATGCCCAGGTCGCGGCGGCCGAAATCCCACAACAACAGTTCGGCCGAGAGGGTCAGCGAGGCGTTGGTGGCCTCGACGATGGTGGGGGTGCCGAAGAAGGTGGTGGTCTCGGTCCGCGACCAGCCGGCCTGTATGGTGTAGCTGATCACCGGCATCAGTTGCGCCACCGCCACCGCCACATCCTCGTCGGCGGCGCGCAGCACGGCGCGGTTCTGATCCAGCAGGTTCGAGTTCTTGTAGGCGGCGATCAGCGCATCGGCCAGGGTCTCGGCCCGGGCCGGTGCCGTGGCCAGCGCAGCGGTCAGCGCGACCGCGGCCGCCCTTGTCAGAACCCGAAACCACCCGATCATCGTTCGCCTTCCTGTCCTGTCCGGGGCGAGGGCCCTGCCCCGCCCGCCGTCATCCGTTGCGCCAAAGGCCCGTAGCCCGGCCTAAAGCACGAAGCCGCGCGCGCGTTCAAAGCCCGGCAAAAGCGGCGCCGCGGCGTTGAAGGCAAAGCGCCAGACCACCCGGCCGTCCTGCTTTACGCCGGTCCGGACCGTGCCCAATGCGCCGTCGACGAAAATCGCAGCGATGCGGCCGCCGTCCTTCAGCTGTGCCAGCAGGGCCTCGGGCAGCGCCTCGACGCCGCCTTCGACGGTGATCACGTCATAGGGGCCATGCTTGGCCGCGCCGGCCGCCAGCGGGCCGGCGACCACCACGGCATTGTCGACGCCTTCCTGCGACAGCACGCGCTGCGCCTCGGCGGCCAGGTCGGCGTCTTCCTCGACCGCGACCACGGTATCGGCCAGCCGCGCGATCACGGCGGCCGAGTAGCCAAGCCCGCAGCCCAGGTCCAGCACCATCTCGCCGGGCTGGATGTCCAGCGCGTCCAGCATCTTGGCCAGCGTCCGCGCCTCGAGCACGACGCGGTCGGGGGCGATCTGCACGTTTTCGCCGACATAGGCGGCTTCCTGCAGGCCGCGCGGCACATAGACCTCGCGCGGGACCTGCAGCATGGCGTCGATGATCGGAAACTTGGTCACGTCCGAGGGGCGGACCTGGGTGTCGACCATCATCACCCTGCGGGTGGCAAACTCGCTCATTCTGAACCTTTCGGTTTAGATAGTGTCTCTTGAATGTTGAACCACATCCCGCGCCCAAGAGCAACGGCAGGCCCGGGGTCTTTCTGCCGCAGTCTTGGGGATTCTGCCAGCCCAACCTTGGGTTGGTCGGTCGCAGGGCCGCGGGCGGCCACAGATCAGGGCGCGGCCCCTGCCTCGCCCAGCCGTCGCAGCGAGGGCGCGATCACCTCCCACGCCGCTTCGGCCGGTGGATCGACCACCCCGTCACCGTCAAAGTTGCACAGCCGCCCAAGCGTCACCTCGCGGCAGGGGCCGGCGTATTCGGTCCAGTCGTCGGGGTTCAGCGCCCAGGAGGCTGCGCCCTCGCCCGCCACCTGGAAGAAGATTGCCATCACCGTGCCCCCAGGCCCGCCCCGCGGCTGGTCCGAGGCCCAGCCCGGCGGCAGGGCAAAGCCGATCCCGGCGGCGGCATCGGTGAACGGACAGGGCGCGCTGTCGTCGCAGCGGTAGGGCGGCGGCGGCAAGGGCGGCTCGGCGGCGATCTCGTGGGCCTCGCCGGCGGCGGCGACGGTGATCTGGGCGGTCAGGAACAGCTCTCCGGCCAGCCCGGCAATCTGCCAGGTGCCCGGCTCCAGCGCCACGGTCCAGGGGCCGGTGACGGGCCCGCCCGAGGCGATCGCCGAGACGCCCTCGACCGGAACCTCGATCGGCAGCGCCTCCCACTCGATCGGCGTTTCGGCCAGGTCGGGGGTGGGCGAAAAGGTCACTTCGACCGGATCGGCCCAGGCCACGCCGCCCCAAAGTGCCGCGACCAGCGTCCAGCGATTCATCTCATGCCTCCGGTTGCGGGCCGCAGTCCGGCCCTTTGCAGCGCGGTTTCACCCAGGCGGCGGAACCGCTCCGACGCCGCCTCAAGCCGCGCCCGCCAGTCGGGGTTCGGCGCCTGCCCCTCGGTCACCGCAAAGAACACCTGCAACAGGCAGGCCAGGGCAAAGGGCTCGATCAGCGCGGCCTTGACGGCCCAGGCGAACAGCACCGCAAAGACCAGCACCGCGGCCGAGGATTCTCCGGGCAGCATCCAGACCACCGCCGCCGCGGGGGCCAGCATCACCAGGAAGACCAGCGCGGTCAGCGGCCAGGTGATCAGCGTCAGCCAGGCCGCGTTGACCAGCATCGGCCGGGCGTTCTGGGCGTATAGCACCAGCGCATCCTGCGCCTGCGCCCAGGGGTCGGCCTGTGGCTGGTCGGCCTGCGATTGGCGCAGCAGATGGGCCAGGATCACCTCGTCGACCAGCCCCACCGCCAGCCGCAGATAGGCCCGCAAAACGCCGGCCACCCGGTCCAGCCCGGCGATGGGAAACAGCGCCAGCAGCCCCTCGATCAGCCCGGTGATCGCGCCGATCACCGCCTTGACCAGCAAGTCCAGCGCGAAAAGCGCATTCGCCGTGCCGAAGCGGGCCGCCACCACGGCGCGGCCATGTGCGATCTGGCCGCGCCCGCCCGGCAAGGTGGCGCCCTGCATCATCTCGACCATCACCGCGATATGGGCGGCCTTGACCAGGTACAGCAGGTAGTCGCGCAAGAAGAACACCAGCCCCGCCACCAGGCCAAAGCCGGCGATGGCGCCCCAGGCGGTGGCCTGCGCGTGAAAGGCGTCGTCGCCCAGATAGCCGATGCCCCAGCCCAGGCCCGCGCCGGTGCCGGTGGCCAGCACGAAGGCGGCGGATACGGCAAAGTAGACCACCACCCGCAGCACCACGAAAGGCGCTGTCCGGGCCATGAGCGCCAGCGCCCCGCCGATGCTGAAATCCCACATGACCCCACCGCCCTGCGCCAGACCGGACCAAGGTCAAGCCTGCCCCAGCACCAAGGCGTTTTCAAGGCCCGCCCCCGGTGCCGGTCAACCCCTTGTTAGGAAAGTTGCGGCAGCCTTGGGCCATCGCGAACCGCTGCACCAGAAGGGGCTGCCATGACCATGATGACCTGCCTTGCCGACGAACTGGCCGATGTCCGGGCCGAAATCCTGCGCCTGCGCCGGCGCGAGGCCGAATTGCGCGCCGCCCTGGTCGCCGCCCCCGCCGCCCAACGCCAAGGCCGCTGGAACGAGGCCGAGGTGACCCTTCGCCGCCGCCGGGTGTTCAACCCCTATCTCCTGCCCGCCGAAATCCGCCAGGACCCCGCCTATTGGGAGGATCGCGCCTCGCACCTGGTCACGCTGCGCCCGGTGGCCCAGCAGCTGCGCCCGCGCCCCGGCTGGCCGATCCGCCGCGATGCCCCCGCCGCCGCCTTCGGCCTGCACTAGGCGCGGCCTGGCCGGGAATTTCACGCTGCAGCGCGGCAGGGCGTGACAGCGCCCGCCATTGGCACTAGAGGAAGGCCACACCCGTTCCCCGGATTCGGAGGCCGCCCCGTGCCCTCAACCCCAGCCCCCTTCCTTGCCCATCCGTTCGATGACGACAAGCTGAAGGAGGAATGCGGAATCTACGGCGTGATCGGCCTGTCCGACGCGGCCAACTTCGTGGCACTTGGCCTGCACGCGCTGCAACACCGCGGGCAAGAGGCCGGCGGCATCGTCAGCTATGACCCGGCCGAAGGCTTCAACAACGCCCGCCGCTTCGGCTATGTCCGCGACAACTTCACCAAGCCCGAGGTGATGGCCACCCTGCCCGGGTCTCTGGCCATCGGCCACGTCCGCTACTCCACCGCCGGCACCAAGGGCCATACCGCCATCCGCGACGTGCAGCCCTTCTTCGGCGAATTTGCCATCGGCGGCTGCGCCATCGCCCACAATGGCAACCTGACCAACGCCGCCCGCCTGCGCCGCGACCTGATCGAACGCGGCGCGATCTTCCAGTCGTCGTCCGACAGCGAATGCATCATCCACCTGATGGCGCGGTCGATGCAGAAGACCCAGGCCGAACGCCTGAAAGACGCGCTGCGCCTGGTCGAAGGCGCGTTCTCCGTCATCGCCATGACGCGCACCAAGCTGATGGGCGTGCGCGACGCGCTTGGCGTGCGCCCGCTGGTGATCGGCCGGCTGGGCGAAGGCTGGGTGCTGTCGTCGGAAACCTGCGCGCTGGACATCATCGGCGCCGAATTCATCCGCGAGGTCGAACCCGGCGAGATGGTGGTGATCGAAAAGGGCCAGCTGGAAAGCACCCGCCCCTTCGCCCCCGCCAAATCGCGGTCCTGCATCTTCGAACAGGTCTATTTCTCGCGCCCCGACAGCATCATCGGTGGCCGCTCGGTCTATGAGACGCGCCGCCAGATCGGCGTGGAACTGGCCCGCGAAGCGCCCGTTGACGCCGACCTGGTCTGCCCCGTCCCCGATTCCGGCACCCCCGCCGCCATCGGCTATGCCGCCGAATCGGGCATTCCCTTCGGCCTCGGCATCACCCGCAACCAGTACATGGGCCGCACCTTCATCGAACCGACCGAAAGCATCCGCAACATGGGCGTGCGGCTGAAGCTGAACGTCAACCGCGCGCTGATCCGGGGCAAGCGGGTGATCCTGGTCGACGATTCGGTCGTGCGCGGCACCACCAGCCGCAAGATCAAGGACATGATCCTGGACGCCGGCGCCGCCGAGGTGCATTTCCGCATCGCCAGCCCCCCCACCGCCTGGCCGTGCTTCTACGGCGTCGACACACCGGAACGCTCGAAACTGCTGGCCGCGACGATGAGCGAGGACGAGATGCGCGACTGGATCGGCGTCGACAGCCTGAAATTCGTCTCCCTCGACGGGCTTTACCGCGCCGCAGGCGAGGTTGCGGGCCGCGACCCGCGCGCGCCGCGCTTCTGCGACGCCTGCTTTTCGGGCAACTACCCGGTCGCCCCCTCGGACAAGATCGAGGAAGGCTTCCGGATGAAGGCGGCCGAGTGACGGCTCAGTAATCGCCGCCCGCGTGAGAGACTTTTTCGACCAGCTCGGCGCTTTCCAGATCGGGCTGAGCGGCCGCAACCAACGGTCCGCAGGCGGCCAGCACCAGGGTCGAAAGTGCCAGAACGGCCAAGGTCAGTCGCCCGGCAGTGCGGGCGGGCAGGGAAAAGGTCTTCATCTCCGGCTCCATGATCGCATCCCCAAATGCCGAAAAGGATGCGCCCGTTCCGCGTTCCGGCAAAATCACGGCTTCGTGACAGGCCGAAGCCCTGCTATCCTTGCCCGATGAGCGCCGAGGTCGAAGCCTATCTTTCCGCCCTGCCCCCCGACCAGCAGGCCGCCCTGCGGGCCCTGCGGGCAACGCTTGCCAGCCTGCTGCCCGACCACATCGAAGTCATGTCATACGCCATGCCCGGCTTTCGCCAGCCGGGGCCAAGGGGCAAGATGGTCATCGGTTACGCGGCCTTCGCCAAACACCTCGGCCTTTACCCTCATTCCGGCACGGTGATCCCGCAGATCGACTGCACGCCGTTCAGGACCTCGAAATCCGGCGTCCTCTTCACCCCCGCCCAGCCCCTGCCCGACACCCTTCTGCGCCGGATCATCGCCGCCCGGCAGGCCGAATTGGCCGCAGGCTACGGCAAGCGCTGACGGCTTGCCCTTTCATCTGTCCTAAAATATTCCCGCCGGAGGCTCCGACGCCGCCAGAGGAACTGACCCATGACCCAGAAGACCGCCGCCAAAGCCGCCCCCCCCCGCGTGGCGCTTGTCACCGGCGCGTCGCGCGGGCTGGGCTTCGCCATGGCCGAACAACTGGCGCTGCGCGGCTGGCAGGTGGTGGCGGTCGCCCGCACCGTCGGCGGGCTCGAGAACCTGGACGACCAGGTCAAGGCGACAGGCCTTCCCGGCGCGGGCAGCCTGACGCTGGCCCCGATGGACGTGACGAACGAAGACGCGATGCGCCACCTCTGCCGGTCCGTCCATGACCGCTGGGGCGGGCTGCAGCTCTGGGTCCATGCGGCCGTTCACGTCACCGCGCTGTCGCCCGCGACCTCGCTGGACATGAAGGACCTCGACAAGTCCATCGCCACCAACCTGCGCGCCGCCGCCTTCCTGGCGACCATGGTCGACCCGCTGCTGCGGGCGGGCGACGGCACCGCGGTGTTCCTGGACGACCCGGCCGCCGCCAACCGCTATTCCGCCGCCTACGGCATCACCAAGACCGCGCAGATGCAGATGGCCCGCAACTGGCAGGCCGAGGCGGCAAAGGTCGGCCCGCGCGTCGAAATCCTGACGCCGCGGCCGATGCCCACCGCGACCCGCGCCCGCCACTACCCCGGCGAAGACCGCAGCCCCCTTGCCGATCCGCGCACAGAGGCCCTGCGCCTGCTCGACAGCCTCTGACCTTGCCGCGGCTGCCCGGGCAGCTATCCTGCGCCCCAAGCGCAGAGGAGACCGCCATGGCCGCAGACACCGACTGGACCCCGCCCCGCGTCTGGAAATGGGAGCAGCCCTCGGGCGGCAGCTTCGCCTCGATCAACCGCCCCATCGCGGGCGCCACCCATGACCGCGAGCTGCCGGTCGGGGCGCATCCGCTGCAGCTTTATTCGCTGGCCACGCCGAACGGGCAGAAGGTCACGATCCTGCTGGAAGAGCTGATCGAGGCCGGCCATGCCGCCGACTACGACGCCTGGCTGATCGACATCGGCAAGGGCGAACAGTTCGGCTCGGGCTTCGTGGCGGTGAACCCGAACTCCAAGATCCCCGCGATGGTCGACTGCGCGACCGGCATAAGGCTGTTCGAAAGCGGCTCGATGCTGGTCTACCTGGCCGAGAAGTTCGGCGCCTTCCTGCCCGCCGATCCGGGCGGCCGGGCCGAGACGCTGAACTGGCTGTTCTGGCAGATGGGATCGGCGCCCTTCCTGGGCGGCGGCTTCGGGCATTTCTACAAATACGCGCCGTTCAAGCAGGAATACCCGATCAACCGCTACACGACGGAGGTGAAGCGGCAACTGGACGTGCTGGACCGGCTGCTGGCCACCCGCCCCTTCGTGGCCGGAGAGGCCTACACGATCGCCGACATGGCGATCTTTCCCTGGTACGGCGCCGTGGTCCGCAACGAGACCTACGAGGCGGCCGAATTCCTGGACGCCGACATCTATACCAACGTGATCCGCTGGGCCGAAGCCATCGCCAAACGCCCGGCGGTGATCCGCGGCCGGATGGTCAACCGCAGCTGGGGCCCGGAAGAGGGCCAGGTGCCGGAGCGCCACTCGGCCGCCGACTTCGCGGGCAAGGCCACCGGGTAGGAGCCGATTTCCGACACGGAAATCGGACCGGAATTCGCGCGAATTCCGGTTCCCGGCCTAACCGTCCAGCGCCTCGGCCATGGCCTGCCAAAGGGCCTCGACCGGCTCGACGCCCACCGACAGGCGGATGAAGCCCTCGGCCACCCGGTCGCCCCACCGCGCCCGGCGCTCGGCCGAGGTATGGGTGCCGCCAAAGCTGGTCGCCTGTTCGATCAGCGGGCAGCGCGAAAGGAACGCCTCGGCCCGGGCCGCATCGGCCAGTTCAAAGCCGATCAGGAAGCCGCCGTTCGCCATCTGCGCGCCGACGGCGCCCTGCGAAGGGTCGCCCGGCAGACCTGGGTAGCGCAGGCCGCGCACGGCGGGGTGGTCGGCCAGCCGGGCGGCGATCACGGCGGCGCTGGCGCACATCCGCTCCAGCCTCACCTCCAGCGTCTCAAGCCCGCGATGCACCAGGAAGGCCTCGAACGGCCCCGGCACCGCGCCGGCCATCCGCCGCCAGTCGCGCACCCGTGCCATCAGGCCCGCATCGCGGCCCGCGACATGACCGAACAGCACGTCGGAATGGCCCGCCGGCGCCTTGGTGTCGGCGGCCACCACCAGATCGGCGCCCAGGTCCAGCGGCCGCTGCAACAGCGGCGTCATCGTGGTGTTGTCGGCAATCACCCGCGCCCCCGCCGCGCTGGCGCGGGCGGCGACGGCGGCGATGTCGACCACGTCCAGCCCGGGGTTCGACGGGGTTTCCAGGTAGACCACCGCCGCGCCGTCAAAGCGGGCCTCGGCATAGTCGCGGGTCGGCAGTTCGGCGACCTCGATGCCCAGGGGTTCCAGGAAGCCTTCGGAGAGCACCCGGGTGACGTAATAGCCGTCGGACGGGATGACCAGCCGGTCGCCGGCCTTCAGCGTGGCGAAAAGTGCCGCGGCGATGGCGGCCATGCCGGAAGGAAAGGCGACCGTCTCGGCCTCTTCCAGCAGGGAAAGCTGGGTCTCGACCGCCTCACAACTCGGGTTGGCATTGCGGCCGTAGACGTGGTGGACGCCCTGGACATGCGGCAGGTGGAAGGTGGCCGAGGCGGTGATCGGCGGCACCACCGGATCGCCGGCGGCAAGACCCGCCTTGCGGTGATGCAAAAGCCGCGCGACCCGGGCGGCGATGTCGTCGTTCATGGCGTACTCCTTGCGGCCCGGGCGGTCGGCGGCGGCGGCCTCACCCGGACCTCAGGTTAGCCGCATCGCCAGGCTCATTCCAGCCGCGCCGGAAAGCCGGGCGCGCGCAGGTCGGTGCCCAGCAGATCCTCCAGCAGCTTGGCGATCATCGGCGACTGCGCCTCGCCGCCAAAGGCGGCCTTCGCGGCGATGTAGGTCTGGTTGGTCATCGAGGCGAGGTCGAGCGGCACGCCGAATTCGCGGCCGAAGCCCAGGGCAAAGCCCAGGTCCTTCAGCGCGAGGTCGATGTTGAAGGCGATGTCGTAGCTGCCGTTCAGGATCAGCGCGCCCTCGGTCTCATGCACAAAGCTGTTGCCGGAACTGGCCTTGATCGCATGCCAGGCCTGGCCCAGGTCCAGCCCGCCGCGTTTCGCCAGCATCAGCGCCTCGGAGGTGGCCTTGAGGTGGATGAAGGCCAGCATGTTGGTGATGACCTTGATGATCGAGGACGATCCCAGCGGCCCCATGTGGAAGATGCGGTCGCCCATCGCCTGCATCGCGCCATGGTGCAGGTCGAACAGGTCCTTGTCGCCGCCGGCCAGCATGGTGATCTTGCCCTGATGGGCCAGATGGACACCGCCGGTGACCGGCAGTTCCATCATCCGCACCCCGCTTTCGGCCGCGACGGCAGCCAGCTTCAGCACTTCGTCGCGGCCCAGCGTCGACATCTCAAGCCAACTGGCGCCCTTGCGCAGGTGCGGCAGGATGCTGCGCAGCACCTTTTCCGAGACGGCGGGCGAGGGCAGGCAGGTGATGACGTGATCGACCGAGGCGGCCAGGCCCTCGGCGCTGGCGGCGAGGGTCGCTCCGTTTTCCACCAGGGGCGCTGCAAGGGCAGGGTTCAGGTCAAAAACCGTGACCTGGAAGCCGCCCTTCAGCAGGCAGCCCGCGCAGGCCGCCCCGAGATTGCCAAGGCCGATGTATCCGTAGTGCATCCTGGTTCCCCATCAGACCGCGATTTCCGCGCGGAAATCGCCCCCGGACTTCGCACGAAGTCCGGCTTCCCGCAGGTCCCGGGCGCCCCGTGTGGTGATGCCCGGGGGGTCGCCCTGCCAGCGTTTCGACAGCGATTCCCGCGCGGAAATCGCTCCGGACTTCGCGCGAAGTCCGGTTGCGCCCGGATCAGGCACCCCAGCCGACGATGCCCTTGACCTCGCAGAAGTCGTGGATGCCCCAGTCGGCATATTCGCGGCCGTTGCCGGACTGCTTGTAGCCGCCGAAGGGGGCGAAGGTGTCCCAGTCGGGGTAGTTCAGGTTCACGGTCCCGGCGCGCAGGCGGCGAGCGACGGGCTTTGCGTCCTCGACCGGGCCGGCGATGTAGGCGGCAAGGCCATAGATGGTGTCGTTGGCCTGGGCCACGGCATCGTCGATGTCGTCATAGGGCTGGATCGCCAGCACCGGGCCGAAGATTTCCTCGCGCGAGATCGTCATCGCATTGACCACGTCGCCAAAGACAGTGGGGCGCACGAACCAGCCGCGGTTGACGCCCGCGGGCCGGCCCACCCCGCCGGTGACCAGCGTGGCGCCTTCGTCGATGCCGGCCTGAATCAGGCGCTGCACCTTGTCGAACTGCATCTTCGAGACCAGCGGCCCCATCGTGGTGGCGGTGTCGCGCGGGTCGCCCACGACCGCCGCCTCGGCGGCCTCCTTCGCCACCGCCAGCGCCTCGGCCTGCCGGGCGCGGGGCACCAGCATCCGGGTCGGCGCGTCGCAGGACTGGCCGGTATTGGCCATCACGGCGCCGACGCCCGCCGCCACCGCGGCGGCCAGGTCGGCGGTCGGCAGGATGATGTTGGGCGACTTGCCGCCCAGTTCCTGCGCCACCCGCTTGACCGTCGGCGCCGCGGCCGCCGCGATCGCCGTGCCCGCCCGGGTCGAGCCGGTGAACGACACCATGTCGACCTGCGGATGCGACGACAGCCGCGCGCCGACCTCGGGGCCGAGGCCATGCACCAGGTTGAACACCCCCGCCGGCACGCCCGCGTCATGGCAGACCTGCGCGAACAGCGTGCCCGACAGCGGCGCGATTTCCGACGGCTTCAGCACCATGGTGCAGCCCGCGATCAGCGCCGGCGCGACCTTGCAGGCGATCTGGTTCATCGGCCAGTTCCAGGGCGTGATCAGCGCGCAGACGCCGATGCCTTCATGCACGATGCGCGTGGTGCCGCGCATGTATTCCCACTGCATCTCTTTCGCGGCCTTGATGGTGCTTTCGATATGCACCTGCCCCGCCCAGGCCTGGGCGCCGCGGGCCCATTCGATGGGCGCGCCCATCTCGGTCGACATCGCCTGCGCGAAGTCCTCATACCGGTCGTTGTAGACATCCAGGATGCGCTGCACCAAGGCGATGCGGTCGGCCACCGGCGTCACGGTCCAGGCATCGAAGGCGGCACGGGCGGCGGCCACGGCGCGGTCGGCGTCTTCGGTGTTGCCCAGGGCCACCTCGCAGACGATCTCTTCGGTGGCGGGGTTTTCCACCCCCATCCGGGCCTTCGACAGGGGCTCGGCCCAGGCCCCGTCGATGTAGAATTTCGTCATGTTTGCCGGGATCATGGAAGCCTCACTTGAAGTAGATGTTGAACCGCTGGCGGATTGCCCTGTCGATCGCAGGCTCTACCACGCAGCCGGCTTTCGCAAGGATTTCGTTCTTGCGCGCAATCGCCGTGTCCAGCAGCAGCGGCTTGCCGGCCTCGTTCCATTCCTTGGGCGACATGCGGTTGCCGACCTTGGGATAGATGTATTCGGTCTGCATCAGCTTCAGCGTCTGGTCGGACCCCAGGTAATGGCCCGGCCCGCCCAGGCAGACCTCTTTCATCGCGTCGATGGATGTCGAATCCGGTGTCACGTCGATGCCGCGCACCAGCCGCATTGCCTGGCCCAGCAGGTCATCGCCCAGCACCAGGCTTTCCAGGCAAAAGCCCAGCAGGCTGGCATGCATGCCCACCGCCTCGTAGCACATGTTCAGGCCCGCGAGCCCCGCGAGGGCGTTGGTGATGCCCTGTTCCCAACCCGCCTGCATGTCGGGCAGTTTGCTGTCGGAAATGCCGCTCGCCGCCCCGCCGGGCAGGCCGTAGAAGCGGTGCATCTGGGCGCAGCCGGCAGTCAGCAGTGCCTGCTCCGCGCTGCCGCCCGACATGGCGCCCGTTCTCAGATCGGAAACAAAGGGCCAGGTGCCGAAGATCGCCGGCGCGCCCGGCTTGATCGCGTTCACATAAACCACGCCGGCCAGGCATTCGGCCACCGCCTGCACGATGGTCAGCGCGATCGGCGCGGGCGCGGTGGCGCCGGCCTGCCCGGCAGAAAGCAGCAGCATCGGCATGCCGCGGCGGATGCAATTCTCCATCGTGATGCAGGATTCCTCGGCGAACTTCATCGGCGGCACGACGAAGCAGTTGGAGTTGGAGACGAAGGGCCGCTCCAGCCATTTCTCCTCGCCGCCCGCCACCATGTGCAGCATTTCGAAACAATCGGCGACGTGCGAGGGGTCGGAAAAGCTGGTGCCCACATGCTTGGTGGTTCCGGCCAGAC
>JAGPCN010000241.1 GCA_018058035.1 Fuscovulum sp. | reverse complement strand
GTGGGCAGGATCAGCGGCTGATCGGCCAAGAGGTCGCGCAACGGGCGCGGCGCCGCCCCGGCACGGGCGGGCGTGCCGATCAGGCCGACCGGCTGTTCGTCCAGCCGATGCACCAGCCAGGGGCTGGCGGCATCGCGCGCCGGGGCAAGGTTGGTCAGCACCACGTCCAGCGCCAGCCCCTCCAGCCCGCGCAGCAGGTCGTCCTGCGCCCCCGAGCGCAGCACCACCTCGACATCCGCGCGCCCGATCAGCGGCCGCAGGAACTGCATCTGGAAGTTGCGCGACAGCGTGGCCAGCGCCCCCACCCGCAGCGCCCGCCGCGCTCGCCCGGCGTCGCGCAGAGTGGCGGTCAGGTCCTCGGCGGTGCGGAAGATCACCTCGGCATGGTCCAGCGCGATGCGCCCCGCCTCGGTCAGCACCAGGCCGCGCCCGCGCCGTTCGAACAGGTCCTGGCCCAGCGTCGCCTCCAGCGCGCGCAACTGGGTCGACAGCGCCGATTGCGACAGGTTCAGCCCCCGCGCCGCGCCAGTCAGCGTACCGTCGGCGGCAACGGCACGGAAAAGCCGCAGGTGATGCAGGTTCAGGGGCGACATACATCCACCATATGGAACGATACAGAACAATATATGTAATTTTCTGAAACTCAGGCAAGCGCTAGATCGCCGGGCAGCCATCATCGAAGGTGCCCGCTCATGACCAGCCTGCCCCTGATCCTGCTTGCGCCGCTAGTCCTGACCGTCGCGGCCCTGCCCTTCCTCGCCCGCCCCGGCCGCCGTCCCGGCCGCCTGCCCGCCTGGTCCGAGACGGCGGCGCTGGCCGCGCTGGCCCTGGCCCTGGTCGGCATCGCGCAACTGGTCGCCACCGGGCCGCAGCGGTTGGCCTTCGGCGACCTGCCGCTGGTCAGGCTGGACACGATCAGTACCACCCTGTCGCTGCTGGTGGCCTTTGTCGGCTGGATCGTGCTGCGCCATACCCGCCGCTATCTGGACGGAGAGCCGCGCGAAGGCGCCTTTCACGGCCTGACGCTGGCCGCCGTCGCCTGCGTGCTAGGGCTGGTGCAGGCCGCCAGCCTGCCCGTGCTGGTGGCGGCCTTTGTCGCGACCGGGGCGATCCTGCGCCAGCTTCTGCTGTTCTACCCCGACCGCCCCGAGGCCCGCCGCGCCGCGGCCAAGTTCGCCCGGGTCTGGGGCGCCGGCGACCTGGCGCTGATCCTGGCGGCGGGCCTCTTGTGGCAGGCCTTCGGCACGCTGGACCTTGCCGCGCTGAACGCCGCCCCCGCCCTGCCCCTGCCCGCCCAGATCGCCGTTGCCCTGCTGGCGCTGGCCGCCGCACTGAAGACCGCAGCCTTTCCGCTGCACGGCTGGCTGACCGAGGTGATGGAGGCCCCGACGCCGGTTTCCGCCCTGCTGCATGCGGGCATCATCAACTCGGGCGGGGTGCTGCTGATCACGCTGTCGGGCCTGGTGCAGCACAGCCCCGGAGCGATGGCGGCGCTGGTGCTGGCGGGCGGCATGACGGCGCTGTTCGGGGCGCTGGTGATGCTGACGCAAAGCGCGGTCAAGACGGCGCTGGCCTGGTCGACCGTGGCGCAGATGGGCTTCATGCTGCTGCAATGCGGGCTGGGCCTCTGGGCGCTGGCGCTGCTGCACATCGTGGCGCATTCGCTGTACAAGGCGCATGCCTTCCTGGCCTCGGGCGGGGCGGTCGTGGCGGTGAACGCGATCCGCAAGCCGGGGCCGGTCGCGGTGCCGGGGCTGGCCGCGGTGGCACAATCCTTCGCGCTGGCGCTGGTGCTGTACGGTACGGTGGCGGCGGGCTTCGCCGGGCTGGGCGGGGAAAAATCGCCGCAGGCGCTGGCGCTTGGCGCGATGCTGGTGTTCGGCGTGTCCTATCTGGTGGCGCAGGGCATGGCCGATGCCGCCCCCGGTGCGCTGACCCGGCGGACGGCGGCGGCCGCGCTGGCTGCCACGCTGGCCTACTTTGGCTTTCAGGTGCTGGCCCAGGCGATCTGGGGCCCCTCGCTGCCCGCGGCCCCCATGGCCGGGCCGCTGGAATGGGCGCTGATCGTGCTGGCGGTCACGTCCTTCGGCCTGGTGGCCTTTGCCCAGGCGCTGTTTCCGCTTTGGGCGCACCACCCCGCCACCGCCGGGCTGCGGGTACATCTTGCGAACGGCCTGTACCTGAACGCGATGTTCGACCGGCTGACCGGTGGCTTCCGCTCCGCCCCGAAATCCTGACCCGAGAGGTTGCAGATGTTCCTCAAGCACGCCCAGATCGCGCCCTCGCTGGCCTCGCAGCTGCTGCACGCCGCCGAAGCCGCCGCCCGCGCCATCCCTCCGGCCTTCCCGCTGGAGGCGACAGTGGCCGTCAACCCCTTTCTCGGCCAAGGGACAGAGGACCTGGCCCAGGCCTCGGCTCGGCTGGCCCGCGTGGCCGGGGTGCGCCCGACCCTGCCGCGGGCCGAGATCGCGGCCCGGGTGGCGGCGGGCGAGATCACCGACGACGACCTGGCCGCGGCGCTGATCGCCTCGACCTCGCCGGTCAAGCCGCACGACCTGGCCGGGCTGAAGACCCGGTTGCAGGCGCCCGCGCCGCAGCCGAAGGCCCTGCCGACCGTCGCCGACCTGGCCGCGCGGGCGACCGGCACCGACTGGCCCGCGATCCTGGCCCGCAGCCTTGGCCTGTGGGCCGCGGGGCATTTCGACCGCGGCCAGGCGCTGTGGACGCCGCGGCCCGGCCATGGCGCGCTGGCGGCCTGGCGGGAATGGGCGACGCATGACCTGACACCGGAAATCGCCGGGCTGGCGGGCTTTTGCGCCCATGTGGCGCAGGCGCCCGACACCGCCGACCGGGCGATCCTGCGTGCCTGCGACCGGCTGGGCCTGACGGCCGAAGCAGCCGAGACCGCCTTTCACCGCCTGCTGGTCGATCTGGGCGGCTGGTCGCAGCACGCGCGCTGGATGCTCTGGCAGGCCGAGCTGGCGGGCGGCACAGATGCCACGCTGACCGACCTGCTGGCGATCCGGCTGATCTGGGAAGAGGCGCTCTTGGCCCATTGCCCCGAGGTCGCGGCCGACTGGCAGGCCATCGCCGCCGCCCATGCCGCACCGCTGCACGCCACCCCGGACCAGATGCTGGACGCCATCCTTCAGGACGCCGCCGAACGCGCCCACCAGCGCCGGCTGGCGGGCCTTCTGACCGGCCCCATTGCCGGCACCGGCCGGCCCGCGCTGCAAGCGGCCTTCTGCATCGACGTCCGCTCCGAGGTGCTGCGCCGCGCGCTGGAGGCGCAATCCCCGGGCATCGAGACGCTGGGCTTTGCCGGCTTCTTCGGACTTCCCGTCGCCCACCGCCCGCACGGCACCGACGAGGCGCGGGCCCACCTGCCCGTGCTGCTGACCCCGGCGCTGACGGCGACCAGCCAGCGCAATCCGGCCGCAGAGACCGCCACCCGCATCAGTGCCCGCGCCCGCCGCGCCTGGGGCCGGTTCCGGCAGGCCGCGGTGTCGTCCTTTGCCTTTGTCGAAGCCGCCGGCCCCGCCTATGGCGCGAAACTTGTGCGCGACGCACTGGCACTGGGCGCAGCCCCGCCGGTGTCGCCCCCGCCGCGGTTCGAAGCCGCCCTGACGCCCGCGCAAAAGGCGCAGACCGCGGCCGCCGTGCTGCGCGCGATGGGCCTGACGCAGGGCCAGGCCCGGCTGGTGCTGCTGGTCGGCCACGGCGCCTGCGTGACCAACAACCCGCATCAAAGCGCCTATCACTGCGGCGCCTGCGGCGGCCAGACCGGAGAGGTCTCGGCCCGGCTGCTGGCGCTGCTGCTGAACGACCCCGAAACCCGCGCCGGGCTGGCCTCTGCAGGGATGGCGCTGCCCGCCGACACCCTGTTCGTAGCCGCCCTGCACGACACGGTGACTGACCGGGTGACGCTGTTCCCCGACACGCCCGCCCCCGACCATGCCGCCGACATGGCGCAGGCCGCGGCCTGGCTGGCCGCGGCAGGCCAGCAGGCCCGGGCCGAACGCGCGCCCCGCCTGCCCGGCGCCACGCCCGACAGCCTGATGCACCGCGCTGCCGACTGGTCCGAAGTGCGCCCCGAATGGGGGCTGGCCGGCTGCGCCGCCTTCATCGCCGCGCCGCGCGCGGTGACGGCGGGCCGCGACCTGCAAGGCCGCGCCTTCCTGCACAGCTACGACTGGACCGCCGACACCGGCTTTGCCACGCTGGAGCTGATCCTGACCGCGCCGGTCGTGGTCGCCAGCTGGATCAGCCTGCAATACCTGGGCTCGACCGTGGCGCCGCAGGTCTTTGGCGGCGGCAACAAGCTGATCCACAACGTCGTCGGCGGCATCGGCGTGGTCGAAGGCAACGGCGGACGCATGCGCGCGGGCCTGCCCTGGCAGGCGGTGCATGACGGCGACCGCCCGGCCCATGACGCGCTGCGCCTGACCGTGCTGATCGAGGTCCCGACCGAAGCGATCGGCGACATCCTGGCCCGGCATCCGGCGGTGCGGCAGCTTTTCGACAACGGCTGGCTGCACCTTCTGGCGCTGCACGATGGCCGCCCCGCCGCGCGCTACCGCCCCGGCCTGATCTGGGAGGCGATGGCCGCCTAGATCACCTGGAAATCGGCGCTGGTCAGGGTCAGGCCCGGGGCCAGCGTCGCAAACAGCACCCGCGCCGCGGACCCGGTGCCATCGGCATCGAAATAAAGCCGCCCGGTGCCGGTCTCGTACAGGATGCGGTCCTGACCGTCGGCGGCACTGCCGGTCGCATTCGCCACGAAGGCATCGGCCGACAACGCGCCGGCCGACAGCCCGGCAAAGACCGCCGGTCCAGCCAGATCGTGTCGTCGGCCGCCACGAAATCCGCCACCCGATCCACCTGCCCCGCCCCGGGTGCCGCATTGAAGACGAAGGCATCGGCACCCGCACCACCGGTCAGCAGGTCGCGGCCCGCGCCGCCCGTCAGCGTGTCGCCGCCTGCCCCCCCGGACAGGGCGTTGTTGCCCGCATCGCCGGTCAGGCTGTCGCCATGGCTCGACCCGGTCAGGTTTTCGATCCCCGACAGAACGTCGCCCTCGGCATCCCCGCCCGTTCCAAGGCCCGTCGCCAGGTTCACCGTCACCCCCGCGGCCGAACCGACATAGGACGCCCGGTCCAGGTCGTCGCCGCCCACCAGGCTGTCGGCGCCAGAGCCCCCGATCAGCACATCGCGGCCCGAGGCACCGTCCAGCGTGTCGTTGCCCGCACCACCCGAGAAGGAATTCTAGCCCGCATCGCCAATCAGCACATCATCATGCGCCGAGCCGGTCAGGTATTCGATCCCGATCAGCACGTCGCCCTCGGCATCGCCGCCGGTGCCGAGGGTTGTCGACAGATCGACCGTTACCCCGGCGGCAGAGCCGAAATAGACCGCCCGGTCCATCCCGATCGAGCCGTTAATGAAATCGCCGCCGCCGCCGCCGCGGATCACGGTACCATCGTCCGATGCGACCAGGGTATCGGCGAAGGCCGATCCGAAGACGCGCTCGAACCCGGAGTAGACGTCGAACAAGGCATCTCCCAGAAAGCCCATGCCCTGGTTCAGGCTGACAACAACGCTTGATCCCGCCCCCGAGTAGTTCAGCAGGTCAATTCCTGCCCCGCCGTACAGGCTGTCGATCCCCGCGCCGCCCGAGATCCGGTCGGCGCCGTCGCCGCCGTAGATGATGTCGTTGCCCGCCCCGCCGAACAGCCGGTCGGCACCGCCCAGGCCCGAGATCACATCGTCGCCGCGCATCCCGTGCAGCGCATTGTCCACCCCGGTTCCTCTCAGCGTGTCGGCGCCGTCGCCGGTGACGGCGTTCTCGAAGGCACCGGCCAGCGTCGCCCAGGCGGCGCCCGCCACCGTCAGCACCTGCCCCGACGCCAGGTTCAGCGCGACATTGCCGGTGACCGCCGCCAGGTTCAGCCAGTCCTGGCCGCCGTTGGTATCGGTGATCGTGCCGCGCCCCGATTGTGCCCCCAGCATGGTCAGGAATTCGTCGGTGAAGTGGTAGACGTCATCGGCCCGCGGCGCCGAACCATAGATGTCCAGCGAGGCCGACAGAAGCGTGGTCGCGGGGCCGCCATAGGCGTCGGTCGCGGTCAGCGTCCAGGTTCCGGCCGACAATTCGCCGCGGAACCCCTCGATCCCGTAGGTCCAGGTCGTGGTCGTCGCGGAGCCGCCACTGAAACGGTTTTCATTGGCCACGGTGATCGTGGTGCCATCGGCCGAGGTCAGCCGCAGCACCAGATCACCGATCGTCAGTGCGGCAAGACTGAGGTTCAGGGCGACATGGTCGATCTGCACGTCGTCGGCGATGGTGAAGGTAGTGGTGAATTCCCCCGTTATCTGGGGGACCTGGGTATCGGCGAAATCGTTCAGCCCCGATTGCACCAGTACCTCGTTCGCGCTGGTCTCGGCCGCGCCGAACAGTGACCAGACCTCGGCCATGCGCACGGCGTTGAAGGCGTTCACCATGCCATAGCCATAGCTGGCATGCAGGTGATAGCCGCCGCCGTTCCAGGTGGTCGCGGCATTGGTCGACCACAGGCCGACCTCG
>JAGPCN010000240.1 GCA_018058035.1 Fuscovulum sp. | reverse complement strand
CTATTCGCAGAACGGCGCGCTTGAGGAATACTGGGCCTGCCGGCAGGCCGCCGTGGTGCTGGACCTGTCTCCCCTGCGCAAGTTCGAGGTGACCGGCCCCGATGCCGAGGCACTGATGAACTGGGTGCTCACCCGCGACATGAAGAAGCTGAGCCAGGGCCAGGTGGTCTATTCCGCCATGTGCTACGACCACGGCGGCATGATCGACGACGGCACCGCCTTCCGCCTCGGCCGCGACAATTTCCGCTGGATCGGTGGCGACGATTACGGCGGGGTCTGGATCCGCGAGCAGGCCGAAAAGCTGGGCCTGAAGGCCATGGTCCGCAGCAGCACCGACCAGTTGCACAACCTGGCCGTCCAGGGCCCGAACAGCCGCGAGATCATGAAGCGGATCATCTGGACCGCGCCGCACCAGCCCACGATCGAGGAACTGGGCTGGTTCCGGTTCACCGTGGGCCGGCTGGGCGGGCCGTCGGGGGCGCCGGTGGTGGTGTCGCGCACCGGCTATACCGGCGAACTGGGCTTTGAAATCTTCTGCCACCCCAAGGACGGCAACGCGGTCTACGACGCGGTCTGGACGCATGGGCAGGACCTGGGCCTGCGCCCGATGGGCCTTGCCGCGCTGGACATGGTGCGCATCGAGGCCGGTCTGATCTTCGCCGGCTACGACTTCAGCGACCAGACCGACCCGTTCGAGGCCGGCATCGGCTTTACCGTGCCGCTGAAATCCAAGACCGACGATTTCGTCGGCCGCGAGGCGCTGATCCGCCGCAAGGACCATCCCAGCCGCAAGTTCGTGGGGCTGGAGATCGACGCCAATGTCGATGTCGGCCACGGCGACTGCCTGCATGTCGGCCGCGCGCAGGTGGGCGAGGTGACGTCCTCGGTCCGCTCGCCGATCCTGGGCAAGAACATCGCGCTGGCGCGGGTGGACGTGGCCCATGCCGAGGTGGGCACCGCGCTTGAGGTGGGCAAGCTGGATGGCCAGCAAAAGCGGCTTCCGGCGGTGATCGTGCCGCTGTCGGCCTACGACCCGAAGAAGACGCGACCGCAAAGCTGAGGAGGGGCCGGACTTTTGGAAAAGTCCGGTTCGGAGCCTTCGAAGGCTCCGGCCCGATTTCTTCGAAGAAATCGGCGGCGCGCAAGGAGGATGTGATGGAACCGATGATCGACCGGATCGGTGGCGAAGAAAAGGTGCACCATCTGGTGGATCATTTCTACGACCTGATCGAGACCCTGCCGCAAGGCAGGGCAATCATGGAAATGCACCTCAAGGGGCATGGCCTTTCCCATGTCCGCCCCGCGCAGTTCGAATTCCTTTGCGGGTTCTTCGGCGGGCGGCGCTATTACCACGAACGCCACGGCCACATGAACCTGCGGGAAATCCACGCGCATGTGGAAATCCGCACCCAGGATGCCGAAGACTGGCTGGCGGTGATGGACCTGGCGATGAAGGACACCGCCGTGCCCGCCGATCAGGCCGCGCAGATCATGGCGGCCTTCCGGCGGGCGGCGCTAAGCCTGGTCAACGTCTGACCGGGGCGGCGCCTACAACCCCGGATAGATCGGGAAGCGTTGGCACATTGCCTCGACCTCGGCCCTGACCTTGGCCTCGACGGCGGCGTTGCCGTCTTCGCCATTTGCGGCCAGGCCGTCGACGACCTCGGTGATCCACTGGCCGATCTGGCGGAACTCGGCCTCGGCAAAGCCGCGGGTGGTGCCGGCGGGGGTGCCCAGGCGCACGCCCGAGGTGATCGTCGGCTTTTCGCTGTCGAAGGGGATGCCGTTCTTGTTGCAGGTGATCTGGGCGCGGCCCAGGGCCTTTTCCGTCGCGTTGCCCTTCACCCCCTTCGGCCGCAGGTCGACCAGCATCAGGTGGGTGTCGGTGCCTCCGGTGACGATGTCGAGGCCGCCCTTCATCAGCTGGTCGGCCAGCGCCTTGGCATTGGCAACCACCTGGCGCTGATAGTCGACGAAGCCGGGCCGCAGCGCCTCGCCGAAGGCCACCGCCTTGGCCGCGATCACATGCATCAGGGGGCCGCCCTGGATGCCCGGGAAGATCGCCGAGTTCACCTTTTTCGCGATCTCGTCGTCATTGGTCAGGATTATGCCGCCACGGGGGCCGCGCAGGGTCTTGTGGGTGGTCGTCGTCGCCACATGGGCATGCGGGAAGGGGCTGGGATACAGGCCCGCGGCCACCAGGCCGGCGAAGTGCGCCATGTCGACCAGCAGATAAGCCCCCACGGAATCAGCGATTTCCCGCATCTTCGCAAAGTCGATGATGCGCGGGATGGCCGAGCCGCCGGCGATGATCATCTTCGGCTTGTGTTCGGTGGCCAGGGCCTGGACCTGGTCGTAATCCAGCCGCAGGTCCTGCTTGCGCACGCCATACTGCACCGCATGGAACCACTTGCCCGACTGGTTCGGGGCGGCGCCATGGGTCAGGTGGCCGCCGGCATCAAGCGACATGCCAAGGATGGTGTCGCCGGGTTTCAGCAGGGCCTGGAACACGCCCTGGTTGGCCTGCGACCCTGAGTTCGGCTGCACGTTGGCATGGGCGCAGGAAAACAGCTTGCAGGCCCGCTCGATCGCCAGGTTTTCAGCGATATCAACGTACTGGCAGCCGCCGTAATAGCGCTTGCCGGGATAGCCCTCGGCATATTTGTTGGTCATCACCGAGCCTTGGGCCTCCATCACGGCGGCCGAGACGATGTTTTCGCTGGCGATCAACTCGATCTCGTGGCGCTGCCGCCCCAGTTCCTGGCGGACCGCCCCGTAAAGCTCGGGGTCGCGCGAGGAAAGCGGTTCGCTGAAAAAGCCGGTGTCGCGGTGGGGGGAGGTCATAAGGGCAGGGTCCTTCGCGGCCAAGGGGGTTGGCGACCATTTAGGGCATGGCAGGGCAGGGGGAAAGGGCGGAAAACGACCGATAGCGCGTCGCAGGCGGCCCCGGAGCCAGTGCCGGTGCCGGTGCCATCGGGGCTTGAGTTTGCGCCCTGCCGCGGCCAAGGTTTGCGCCAGGGGAGACAGGGCATGGTCACACGCATCCGCTTTACCGCCAGCCGGGCCCCGGCCGCCATCGAGGCGCTGGCCGCGCTGACGGCGCGCTACGGCCAGGCCGACGCCCGCCGCGCCCAGGTGATCGTGGCGCTTGGCGGCGACGGCTTCATGTTGCAGACGCTGCACGCCCAGACCGGGCGCGACCTGCCGGTCTATGGCATGAACTGCGGCACCATCGGTTTCCTGATGAACGCCTATGCCGAGGCCGACCTGCCCGAGCGGCTGGCCGCGGCCGAGGAAACCGCGATCAACCCGCTGTCGATGCGGGCCGAGACGGTGCGCGGCAAGGTGACCGAGGCGCTGGCGATCAACGAGGTCTCGCTGTTGCGGCAGGGGCCGCAGGCGGCCAAGTTGCGGGTGGTGATCGACGGGCGCGAGAGGCTGGCCGAACTGGTCTGCGACGGCGCGCTGGTGTCCACCCCGGCTGGGTCCACCGCCTACAACTATTCCGCCCACGGGCCGATCCTGCCGATCGGATCGAACGTGCTGGCGCTGACCGCGATGGCGCCGTTCCGCCCCCGCCGCTGGCGCGGCGCCGTGGTGCCGCAAGCGGCCCGCGTCCGGTTCGAGGTGCTGGACCCCGACAAGCGCCCGGTGATGGCCGATGCCGACAGCCGGTCCTCGGTGCGCGATGTCGCCTCGGTCGAGGTCGCCTCGAACCCCGCGATCACCCACCGGCTGCTGTTCGATCCCGGCCACGGGCTGGAGGAACGGCTGATCGGCGAGCAGTTCACCTGAGCGCTGCGGTCAGCGCCGGCCCCAGGCGTCAAGCTTGCGGTACAGGGTCGAGGGCGCGACATCCAGTTCGCGCGCGGCCAGCGGCACCGATCCGCCGTGCCGGGCCAGCGCGGCTTCGATCGCCAGACGCTCGATCTCGGCTAGGGTGCGGCCCGCGGCGACAGGAGCGGGGGCCGTTTCGCCCGGCAGGGTCTCGGCCGCAAGGCCGGGGGGCAGCATCTCGGGCGTGACCAGCCCGCCATCGTTCAGCACCACGACATTGCGGATGACGTTCAAGAGCTGGCGCACGTTGCCCGGCCAGGTCTGCGCCAGCAGGAAGGCGCGGGTGGCTTCGGAGAGCCCGGTGAAATCCTTGCCCTCTTCGGCGGAAAACCGGGCCAGCGCGGCCTCGGCAACCTCGATCACGTCGGCGCCGCGGTCGCGCAGGGGGGGCATGTGGACCGGCACGACATAAAGGCGATAGTACAGGTCTTCACGGAACAGGCCGCGGCGGACGTAGTCCATCGGGTCGCGGTTGGTGGCGCAGATGATGCGGACGTTCACCTTGCGCGGCCGCGTCGCGCCGACCGGCTGGATGGTCGAGGTCTGCAGGAACCGCAACAGCTTGGTCTGCAGGGGCAGGGCCATCTCGCAGATCTCGTCCAGGAAGAGCGTGCCGCCGTCGGCCGCCGCCGCTGCCCCCGGCTTGTCGGAAATCGCGCCGGTGAAGCTGCCCTTCATGTGGCCGAAGACCTCGGATTCCAGCAGGTCGGGCGGGATCGCGCCGCAGTTCAGCGCGATGAAGGGGCCGGTGGCGCGGCTGGAGCGCGCATGCACCGCCAGCGCCGCCAGTTCCTTGCCGGTGCCGCTTTCGCCGGTGACGAAGACCGTCGCCATCGACCGCGCCACCGATCCGATGGTGCGGTGGATGCGGGCCATCGCCTCGGACGACCCGATGAAGACTGACCGGTCGGCGGGGGTCGGCTCGGCCCGGCGGCGGGGCGGGGTGTCGCGCCGGGTGCCTTGCAGCATCTCGTCGGTGGCGGCCTTGACGGTCGACAGAAAGCGGTTTTCCTCGAACGGCTTGACCAGGAAGTCGTAGGCGCCGGCGCGCATCGCCTCGACCGCGCGGTTCACCGTGCTGTTCGCCGTCATCACGATGACGCAGACCTGCGCGGTTTCGGTCAGGATGTCGCGCATCAGGGTCATGCCGTCGCGGTCGGGCAGCACCAGATCCAGCAGCACGACCTGCGGCGCATGGGTGCGAAAGGCGGCCAGCCCCTCGGCGGCGGTGCCGGCGACCACCACGCGATAGCCCGCCGCCGCCAGCACCGAGCGGTAGACCGTCTGCAACGAGGGCGTGTCCTCGACCACCAGGATCGGCGCCCCCGTCCCCTGGGCCGGTGCCGGCCTCACGCGGTGCCCCCGTTGGCGCGGCGGCGCGCGATCAGCGCCCGCAAGGCCGCCAGGTCGTCAAGCACCGATTGCGCCAGGCCCACGGGCAGGGGCGTGTCCTGGTCATGCGCGGCGCGGTTCAGGGCACGCGCCTCCTCCTCAAGGCCCGCCGCGCCGATCGACCCGGCCACCGCCAGCAGCACATGCGTCTCGGCCCGGACCGCCGCGCGGTCGCCCTCGGCGCAGGCGGCCCGCAGCGCCGGGGCGATGCGGCCCAGATCCTCTGCCAGCCGCTCCAGCAGCTCGGCCCCGTCGCGGGGGCCGGCCATCTGCAACAGCCGGTCCAGCCGGCCGGTATCCATCCGTCTTGGCAGGGGCACCCCGGCCCCGTCGTCCTGCCTGGCCATCATCGTCCCGCTGGCTTGCACGTCCAAGTGGTGCCACGGCGGCGCGGTTCAAGTCCAGATGCGCCGCCGCCGCGCGGTCAGCCCTGAGCCCCGGCCAGGCCCAGGCTTTGCAGCGCCTGGGTGATCTCGTCCAGGATCGTGGGGTCGTCGATGGTGGCCGGCATCTTCCAGTCGGTGCCGTCGGCAATCTTGACCATGGTGCCGCGCAGGATCTTGCCCGACCGCGTCTTGGGCAGCCGGTCCACCACCACCGCGCGCTTGAAGTCGGCCACCGGGCCGATGCGGTCGCGCATCAGCGCCACGCATTCGCGCACCACCTCGGCATACGGGCGGTTCGACCCCTTGTTCAGGCACAGGAACCCCAGCGGGGATTGCCCCTTCAGCGCATCCGACACCCCGATCACCGCGCATTCGGCCACGTCGCGGTGGCTGGCCAGCACCTCTTCCATCGCGCCGGTCGACAGCCGGTGGCCCGCGACGTTGATCACGTCATCGGTGCGCGCCATGATGTAAAGATAACCGTCCTCGTCGACGTAACCCGCGTCGCCGGTCTCGTAATACCCCGGGAAATGCGCCAGATAGCTTTTGCGGAACCGCTCTTCGGCGTTCCACAGGCCGGGCAGGGTGCCGGGCGGCAAGGGCAGCCGGATCGCGATGGCGCCCAGCGTGCCGGGCGCGACCGGATGGCCGCCCTCGTCCAGGACCTGCACGTCATAGCCCGGCATCGCGACCGAAGGCGAGCCGATCTTGACCGGCAAGAGGCCCAAGCCCAAGGGGTTGGCCGCGATGGCATAGCCGGTCTCGGTCTGCCACCAGTGGTCGATCACCGGCACACCCAGATGCCGCTCGGCCCACTGGATGGTGTCGGGGTCGGCGCGCTCGCCGGCCAGGTAAAGCGCCTGCAGGTGGCTCAGGTCATAACCCCCGATCAGCTTGCCCTCGGGGTCGTCCCGCTTGACCGCGCGGATCGCGGTCGGGGCGGTGAAGAAGCTTTTCACCTTGTGCTCGGCGATCACCCGCCAGAAGGCGGCAGCGTCGG